>NZ_KE992781.1:638-32129 GCF_000466465.2 Clostridium sp. KLE 1755 | reverse complement strand
CAGCCCCCCGCCCCAGCCCCGAAAACTTCCACCCCGGTACGTACTGCCGCCTCTCTCCATTCGCTTCCCCTCCCCCAACCTTAAGAAAATATTAATAATGTTCCTTTTTCTATATTAATAACTATATGTTTAAATAAAAATACAAACATCACAGATCTGCATCACACACGCGGCGGCTCTTACCATATATTGCATGGGCGGGGCCGCCGTAACATGCCGAAAAGGCTACAAGTCGGCCGCAGTTTGTGGTATACTGATGCAAAAAGGCAGGCCTGTCCGGCAGGGAATGATAAAGCACGGTCTGCGGAAGGAGCGACGGAAGATGACGAATATTCTTGTATGCGACGATGATAGAGAAATTGTGGAAGCGATAGAGATTTATCTGGCTCAGGAGGGCTACCATGTTATAAAGGCATATGACGGGGAACAGGCCATCCGTGCCCTGAAGAACAATGAGGTGCACCTGCTTATCATGGATGTGATGATGCCCAGGCTGGACGGCATCCATGCCACCCTGAAAATCAGGGAATACAGCAGCATCCCGATTATTATCCTTTCTGCCAAATCCGAGGATGCGGATAAGATCCTGGGCCTGAATATCGGAGCCGATGATTATGTGACCAAGCCCTTCAATCCGCTGGAGCTGGTGGCAAGAGTGAAGTCCCATCTGCGCAGGTATACCCAGCTGGGAAACCTGAATGCGGAAAACAATGCAATTTTCCGTGCGGGAGGGCTTGTGATCAATGACGAAACCAAGGAAGTGACGGTGGATGACGAGCCGGTTAAGCTGACCCCCATCGAATATAATATCCTCCTTCTTCTGGTGAAGAACCAGGGCCGTGTGTTTTCCATTGATCAGATATATGAAAGCATCTGGGAGGAAGAGGCTATCGGCGCCGATAACACGGTGGCCGTCCATATCAGGCATATCCGTGAAAAAATTGAAATCAACCCCAAGGAGCCCCGTTATCTGAAGGTGGTATGGGGAGTGGGCTATAAAATCGAAAAGCAGTAAAGGCCGGGAAAAGTACAGCAGGGCGGGAGGAAGAATTATGAAGAAAAAGAATGTGATGGGAAGAGGAAAACGTACGTTGCTCCTGTTTGCAAAAAGAGTATTGACGGCGGTGGCGATCGGAAGTGTAATCGCAATTATTTCCAACTCCTTCATTACGGTGGAAGGCACCAATGGAAAGAGCCGCTACTTTATTTCCCCCTTTGCCCAGAAGGAAATGTTTGAGGATTCGGAGGTTTTTGATGATATCCTGCGTAAGGATGCCCAGGATATCACCAGAATGTCCGTCATCAAAAGCCAGCTGGAAACGGACGGCGTCTATGATGGAAAGAAACAGATCGATATCACCGCATATGTGAACAGGACGAGCATGGTATCGGAAGAGGAAGTGACCGCAGAATATTACCTGGACGATCTGATTAAATGGGGAAACTACGGATTCAGTTATGAAACGGTTTATGGAACGGAAAGTGATTTTGCCATCTATTTCGGTCTGGGGAAAAGCGAGACGGAGATGGAAATTCCCAGTGATCTTACCATGGGGGACTATGCACTGCAGTCAGAGCTTACCAGGCAGGCCATCAAATATTCCGCACAGGTTGCGGATAAGGGAACGGACTCCCTGAGCATGCGGATGATCATGGAGCTTCCGGACAGTCTGGAAAGCTATATGGAAAGAGCCTCGGAAAAGGGAGAAATGACCGTAAACACGGAAGATGTATTGGCCTTGGATATTCTCGTCCCCAGATATTATTCCGCATCGGGAATGGATCTGGCTGATTATGCCTCGGATATGGAAGAATATATGATGCTGCGGAATAATCTGGTGGAGGCCTGCAACCAGCTCTATCACAATTTTACGGAATACAGCAGCTTTAAGAAGTTTTACGGAGAAGACAAGACGAATGTCCGTTACTGCTACCAGATGGTAGTGGATGGAGAAATCCGTTATTTTACCAATCTGTCCCAGAGCTATACCAATAAAAGCGAGAAGCAGATGACGGATGAATTCAGCGCCTACGGACGTTATCTGTATTATAATCCTGATCGGGTGGAGATTAAGACCAATACCCAGATGACCACGGAGGAAATGCGGGAAATACTGGGTTCTTACGAATATGCCTTCGGAGAAAATTCCAGAGTCTGGATCGGCGTGGATACTTCCTATGAAGTAAATGACAGCCTGGCGAAGGCCAGGGCGGCTTTTGTCAGCTTTATGCCTTATTACTGGCAGACGGTGGCCCTTGGCGCGCTGGCAATGATCCTGTCCCTTTGGCTTTTGGGCGTCCTTACCGTATATGAAGGAAGAAAAGAAGAGGAAAACGAGGACGGCTACGTGGTTGCCCTGAAAAAGGGAGATCATTTTCCCACTGAGATTTTCCTTGTCCTGGCAGCTTCCGTGACTGCAGGCTTCTGCGTACTGTGCGGCGCGGCCTATGATATTGCTTTTTCCTATACGCTCGCAGGGGAGGGCGTCAGTCCGTTCATGCTTACGGCGGCGGCCGTTGCGGCAGCCTTCCTGCTGGACTGGATTAGCACCTCCTTCTATCTGGGGCTGGTGCGCCGTCTGAAGGTGCATACCTTCTGGAGGGATTCTTTGCTTTGGCAGCTGGGTAGGCTGTTAAAGCGCATTGTCCTGCGTCTGTATGACAACAGCCATATTGTGAGCAGAATCCTGATTCCCTTCCTTATCATTGCCGCTTTCAACCTGTTTATGGGGATTCTGGGCACGGTGGGAATACTGTTTGCGGGAATCGTGGATATTTTTGTGGCGGTCCTTTTGTATATGGAAAGAAAGGATCTGCAGAAAATTGTGGAAGGTACGCAGACTATCGGAAGCGGAGATTTCGGCTTCAAAATAGATGACAGCAAGATGCATGGGGAAAACAGGGCGCTGGCGGAAGCGGTCAACAGCATCGGCGACGGGATTCAGGAGGCTGTGGCCACCAGCATGAAGGATGAAAGGCTGAAGGCGGACCTGATTACCAATGTGTCACATGATATTAAGACCCCCCTTACCTCCATTATTAATTTCGTCAATCTCCTGAAAAGAGAGAATATCCAGGATGAAAAAATAAAGGGCTACATTGAGGTGCTGGACAGCAAATCCCAGAGACTGAAACAGCTGACGGACGATCTGGTGGAAGCTTCTAAAATATCCTCCGGCAACATTTCACTGCAGATGGAGAGACTCAACTTTGTAGAGCTGATCAATCAGACTGTGGGTGAATTTTCGGAAAAGATGAATGAAAAGTGCCTGGATCTAATCGCAAACATGCCGGAAAAACCGGTCTATATTGAGGCAGACAGCAGGCGGATCTGGCGCGTAGTGGAAAACCTGTTCGGAAACGTATATAAATACGCCCTGGAGGGAACCAGAGTTTATCTGGATCTGGCGGTGAAAGAAACCGACGGACAGAAGCTGGCCTCTTTTTCCATGAAAAATATTTCAGCACAGTCCCTGAATATCAGCGCGGATGAGCTGACAGAACGTTTTATCCGCGGGGATGTTTCCCGGAGCACGGAGGGAAGCGGCCTGGGGCTGTCCATTGCCAGGAACCTGACGGAGCTTCAGAACGGAAAGTTCGACATTTATCTGGATGGAGATTTGTTCAAGGTGATAATTACCTTCCCTTGTCTGGAAGAACAGCAGTAAAAAATTCCCCGCGGCCTGCGGGGAATTTTTTTATAAACCACTTCTGTAATGCTTCTTATGCGATTCTTTTCTGTTGTGCCTTCAGCAATTTTCCTTATATCTTTTCCTTAAGCCACCCGATATGGCAGATCAGATATGATATTCTTCCCTGTTATTGTATCTGGCCAGGATTTCATTGATTTTTTCCGTAGGAGTCATAACGTGGGACATGGAAATGTCATGATTCATAAAATCAATGATGGATGCCAGGAACTTGCTCATATCGGCCTCGGTATAATAGGGCCTGGTGTAAAGCTCCGGCGGCTGGTAGGTGAGGTTGGTAGTGATTACCCGGTCGAACCAGCAGTTTTCATAGGCCTTGTCGAAGGCCTCAAGGCCATTGGTGAACAGTCCGAAGGTACAGCAGATGAAAACACGCTTTGCATTCATTTCCTTCAGCTGTCTGGAGGTATCCAGCATGCTTTCTCCGGAGGAAATCATATCGTCAATAATGATAACGTCCTTTCCGTCAACGCTGTCTCCCAGGAATTCATGGGCGACGATGGGGTTCTTGCCGTTTACAATGGTGGAATAATCGCGGCGCTTGTAGAACATGCCGGTATTGACGCCGAGTACATTGCCGAAATATACGGCGCGGTCAAGGGCGCCTTCATCGGGGCTGATAACGATAGTATGATCCTGATCGATGATCAGATCATCCTCCGTATCAAGCAGCGCCCGCATGAACTGATAAGGCGGCGTAAAATTGTCAAAACCGTTGAGCGGGGTTGCGTTCTGTACCCTTGGGTCATGGGCATCAAAGGTGATAAAATTATTCACGCCCATATTTGCCAGCTCCGTGAGCATATATGCACAGTCAAGGGATTCCCTGCTTGTCCTCTTGTGCTGGCGGCCTTCATAAAGGAAGGGCATAACCACATTGATTCGATGCGCCTTTCCTGCGGCAGAGGCTATCATGCGCTTCAGGTCCTGGTAATTATCATCGGGAGATTTGTGGTTCGTATAACCGTTAATGGAATAGGTCAGACTATGGTTACATACGTCAACAATGATGAAAAGATCCTTTCCGCGGACGGATTCCCTGATGATTCCTTTTCCTTCCCCGCTTCCGAAGCGGGGGCTGGAAGCATCCACAAGATAACTGTTTTCAATATACCCCTGGAAAGCGGGATCGTCGTGTCTTGTATTTTTCATATTTTTCCGGAATTCAACAAGATAATTGTTGACGCGTCTTCCGATGGTTTCGGCGGATTCCATGGCAAGCACCTTAAGAGGTGCTACCGGAAGGGCGTTTTCCAGTTCTCGTACGTTTGGCATATGGTTCTCCTGTCTGTCTGCCTGGGCAGACGTTTTCTCTTTTTTAGATCTGGCAACATTACTTATTTTATAACATTATGCTAGTGACACGTCAAGAAAATTCTAGTAGAATAAGGAAAGGGCATGACAGTTTGGACAACCGGACTGTTATGAAAGGGCCGCAGGATACTGACGTTGTGCCGAAATAAGAAAAACGGATGCCCGCAGGAAAAGGAGAAAGAATTCATGAAGGAAAAAGGCCATTTGATCCAGGCTGTGGAAGAAGGCGGAATCGCTGAGGAAATGGGAATTGAGCCGGGAGACAGGCTGCTGGAAATCAATGGAGAGACGGTGGAGGATATTTTTGACTACCAATATATGATTGAAGAGGAATATGTGGAGGTGCTGATTGCGAAGCCCTCCGGTGAAGAATGGCTGCTGGAAATAGACAAGGATTATGAAGAAGATCTGGGAGTGACCTTTGACAATGGTCTGATGGATGATTACCGCTCCTGTACCAATAAATGTATTTTCTGTTTTATTGACCAGATGCCGAAGGGGATGCGGGAAACGCTGTACTTTAAAGACGATGATTCCCGGCTTTCTTTTCTGCAGGGAAATTATGTGACCCTCACCAACATGTCGGAGAAGGATGTGGACAGGATTATCAAGTATCACCTGTCCCCTATCAATATTTCCTTCCAGACGACCAATCCGGAATTGCGCTGCCGGATGCTTCATAACCGGTTCGCGGGAGAGTCGCTGAAAAAGGTGGACAGATTTTATGAGGCCGGCATACAGATGAATGGCCAGATAGTGCTTTGCAAGGGTTTTAATGACGGAGAGGAGCTGGAACGTTCTATCCGGGATCTGACAAAGTACCTCCCTCATCTGCAGAGTGTGTCCGTTGTGCCGGTGGGGCTGTCCAGATTCCGGGAGGGCCTGGAGCCGCTGGAGCCTTTTACGAGGGAGGATGCCAGGCGGGTGCTGGAGCAGATTCACCGCTGGCAGGAAAAGCTGTACCCCGAATACGGGCTTCATTTTGTCCATGCCAGCGATGAGTGGTATATCCTGGCAGGGGAGGAGCTGCCCCGGGAGGAAAGCTATGACGGATATCTGCAGCTGGAAAACGGCGTGGGTATGATAAGGCTGATGCTGGAGGAGTTTGAGGATGCGCTCGCCCGGCTGGAGGAGCCGGAAGCCCTGGAAAACAGAATACTGAAGGGCACCTATTCCTCCGTAACGGGCCAGATTGCCTATCCCTATATCCGCCGGATGGCGGATCGGCTGATGGAGCGGTTCCCGGAGGTGAAAATACAGGTATTCCCCATAAGAAACGATTTCTTCGGGGAACGGATTACCGTGACCGGGCTTCTCACCGGACAGGATATCATAGCCCAGCTGAAGGGCAGGGATTTGGGAGAAATCCTCTATCTTCCCGAGAACATTTTACGGAGCGGGGAGCGCGTCCTGCTGGATGATATCACGGTGGAAGACCTGGCTGGGGCTTTACAAGTGAAGACAGATATTGTAAAATCAAGCGGATATGATTTTGTGGACGCATTTATAAGGAAACTGTGAAAGGCCGCTGACGACAGGCGGCAGAATGGATGGTAAATATATGAGCAATACAAACAGAAAATCAATCGTTGCGGTAGTGGGAAGGCCGAATGTGGGTAAATCCACCCTCTTTAACGCGCTGGCGGGAGAGATGATTTCCATTGTAAAGGATACGCCGGGCATTACAAGAGATCGTATTTATGCGGATGTAACCTGGCTGGACCGGGCTTTTACCCTGATTGATACAGGCGGTATCGAGCCGGACAGCAGCGATATTATTTTATCACAGATGCGGGAGCAGGCGCAGATTGCCATTGATACCGCGGACGTGATCCTTTTTATGGTGGATGTGAAGCAGGGCCTCGTGGATTCGGACTCCAAGGTGGCGGATATGCTCAGACGCTCCCATAAGCCGGTGGTGCTGGTGGTTAACAAGGTGGATGATTTTGATAAATTCATGCCGGACGTGTATGAATTTTACAATCTGGGAATCGGGGATCCTCATCCGATTTCTGCCGCCAACCGCATGGGACTGGGGGATCTGCTGGACGAGGTAATCAGCCATTTTGAGGAAAAGACGGAGGCTGAGGAGGAAGACGACCGGCCGAGAATCGCAATTGTAGGAAAGCCCAATGTGGGGAAATCTTCTATTATTAACAGGCTGATCGGAGAGAACCGTGTGATCGTTTCCGATATCGCCGGAACCACGAGGGATGCGATTGATACGGAGGTGGTCCATAACGGAAAAGAATATATTTTTATTGATACCGCAGGACTGCGCCGTAAAAATAAGATAAAAGAAGAGCTGGAGCGCTACATGATTGTCCGTACGGTCAGCGCCGTAGAACGCGCCGATGTGGTGGTTCTTGTGATTGATGCCCAGGAGGGCGTTACCGAGCAGGATGCCAAAATCGCCGGGATAGCCCATGAACGCGGCAAGGGAATGATCATAGCCGTCAACAAATGGGATGCCATTGAGAAGGATGACAAGACCATTTACCGTTTCTCGGAAAAGATTAAAAATACGCTTTCCTACATGCCTTATGCGGAAATGCTTTTTATCTCCGCAAAGACAGGACAGCGTCTGCCCAAGCTTTTTGAAACCATAGATGCGGTGATTGAAAACCATGCCATGCGCGTGGCGACAGGCGTTCTGAATGAAATCATGGCAGAGGCGGTGGCCATGCAGCAGCCCCCGTCGGACAAGGGCAAGAGACTGCGTCTTTATTATATTACCCAGGCAGCGGTGAAACCGCCTACGTTTGTTATTTTTGTGAACGATAAGGAACTGATGCACTTTTCCTATACTCGTTATATAGAAAATAAAATTAGGGAAGCCTTTGGATTCAGAGGCACCCCCCTGAAGTTTATCATCAGGGAACGGAAGGAGTCGAAGTAAAATGATACGTATCGTATGTCTTTTGATTGGCTATGTATGCGGCCTGTTCCAGACTTCATTTATCTATGGCAAAATGCATGGCATTGATATCCGGAATTACGGAAGCGGGAACGCAGGAACCACCAATGCGCTCCGCGTGCTGGGCACCAAAGCCGGTCTGATTGTTTTTGCCGGCGATGTGCTCAAGTGTATACTGGCGGTATTGCTTGCGAGGCTTTTGTTTGCAGCCGGCCATCCCGACATGAAATATCTGTATATGCTTTATGCCGGGGCGGGCGCGATTCTGGGCCATAACTTTCCCTTTTATCTTCATTTTAAGGGAGGTAAGGGGATTGCGGCCACAGCCGGCCTGATTCTGTCCTTTCATCCTTATTTTATCCCCATGGGCGTGGTGCTTTTCTTCGGCGCCTTCCTGACGACCCACTATGTATCCCTTGGATCGCTGCTGGTTTATGCCGGTTTCATGATTGAACTGGTGGTCCTGGGACAGCTGGGGGTTTTCGGAATGGGGCAGGCGGCCCTGACGGAGCTTTACATAATCGGAGCTTTCCTGACCATAATGGCTTACTGGAAGCATCGTGAAAATATTAAACGGCTTCTTCATGGAAATGAAAGAAAAACCTATCTGTTTAAGAAAAATAAAGAAGCGGTGTAGCTGTCCGGCCAGCTCTGCGTATATACTGCGCAGAACGTATATAAAAGCAGGGGTATCGGTGAAATAAGCGCCGGGGCGTGCTGATGGCAGAAATGAATTTTCAAACATGCTCCGGGCAAAGGTCTGAAAAACAGACAGAAGGGAAGTAAACATGGCGGAAATAGGAATGATCGGAGCAGGCAGCTGGGGAACAGCGCTTACCTGGCTTCTTACAAATAACGGACATCATGTGACCGTATGGTCTGCACTGGATGCGGAAATCGAAATGCTGAAAAAGGACAGGGAGCAGAAAAGCAAGCTTCCGGGGGTTATCCTTTCGGAGGATACCCGGTTTACCACGGATTTAAAGGCAGCGGTGGAAGGAAAGGATCTGCTGGTGCTGGCTGTGCCTTCCCCGTTTACAAGAAGCACCGCCGCCCGGCTTAAGGATGTTGTAGAGGACGGCCAAATCATCGTGAATGTTGCAAAGGGAATCGAAGAAAATACGCTGATGACGCTTTCCCAGATCATCGAAGAGGAGGTCCCTCAGGCAGAGGTCGCCGTCCTTTCCGGCCCTTCCCATGCGGAGGAAGTGGGAAAAGGCCTTCCCACCGTTATTGTGGCAGGCGCAAAGCATAAGGAAACAGCGGAGTATATCCAGAATATTTTTATGAATGAGGTATTCCGTGTATATGCCAGCCCGGACGTGCTGGGCATCGAAATCGGCGCGGCCCTGAAAAATGTGGTGGCGCTGGCAGCAGGCATTGCGGATGGCTTAGGCTATGGTGACAACACAAAAGCGGCCCTGATCACACGGGGAATCACGGAAATTGCACGTCTAGGCATTAAGATGGGCGGCCATTTTGAAACCTTCTGCGGACTGTCCGGCATTGGCGACCTGATTGTAACCTGCGCCAGCATGCATTCCAGAAACCGCCGTGCCGGTATACTTATCGGTAAGGGATATACCATGGAGGAAGCCATGGACGAAGTAAAGATGGTGGTGGAGGGTGTTTATTCCGCCAAGGCGGCCATGACGCTGGCTGAGAAATACGAGGTACAGCTTCCCATCATCGAACAGGTCAATGAGGTGCTTTTCCATGGAAAAGCAGCAGCCCAGGCGGTCAATGATCTGATGCTGCGTGATAAGAAAATAGAAATTTCAGGCGATACGATGTGGTCATAGCTGTCACAGGCATTCGTCAGCTATTAGCAGGCATTTCCGGGTATACTGCGCGGAAATGCCTGAAATACATAAATAACTAAATAAAAAAGAGAAGGGGATTGAAAGAAATATGCAGGAGAAGCAGCTTCAGGAATTGTTGGGCTCCTTAAGCCTGACAGAAAAAATCGGGCAGCTGGTGCAGGTGCCGGGAGAGGTTCTGAATGCGGAGGGACAGGAGCTGGGGGTCCGTGAGGATCTTGGCCTCAGTGAAGAAATCATCCGTAATGCGGGCTCCACGCTGAATGTGGTGGGCGCAAAAAGAATCAAAGAAGTACAGAAGGCATATCTGGAGAGGAGCAGACACAAAATTCCTCTTTTGTTTATGGCGGACATCATCTATGGGTTCCGTACGGTATTTCCCATACCGCTGGCGCTTGGCTGTACCTTTGAGCCGGAGATCCTGGAAAGGCTGTGTGAAGTGACCTCCCAGGAAAGCGTGGCAGCAGGGGCGCACGTTACTTTTTCGCCCATGGTGGATCTTGTGCGGGATGCCAGATGGGGAAGATGCCTGGAATCCACCGGAGAGGATCCTTATATGAACAGCCTTTATGCAAAGGCCATGGTGGAAGGCTTCCAGAAGGGAATGAGTGACGGGGCAAAGGAGCCGAAAGGCATGGCGTCGTGCATCAAGCATTTTGCAGCTTACGGCGCTCCCGAAGGCGGAAGAGATTACAATACGGTGGATATGTCCGAGCGCAGGCTGCGCCAGGAGTACCTGCCCTCCTATAAAGCCGGTGTGGATGCGGGCTGTGAGATGATCATGACCTCCTTCAACACGGTGGACGGCATCCCTTCCACGGGAAACAAGTGGCTGATGGATGATGTGCTCCGGAAGGAGTGGGGCTTCGATGGTGTTGTCATCACCGATTATGCTGCCATAGCCGAGCTGGTAATCCACGGCGCCGCGGAGGATCAGAAGGAAGCGGCGCGTCTGGCCATGGAAGCGGGCGTGGATATCGATATGTGTACAGGCTGCTATGCCAACTATCTGGAGGAACTGATTCAGGAAGGCAGAATTGATGAAAAACAGCTTGATAAAGCCGTAATGCGTATCCTGAAGCTGAAAAACAAGCTGGGACTGTTCGAAGACCCCTACAGGGGAGCAGATGAAGCGAAGGAAGCCGGGCTGTTCTTGAGTAAGGAAAACCGCAGGCTGGCAAAGGAAGTTGCCGTGAAGAGCATGGTACTTCTGGAAAACAGGGAGGAAACGCTTCCTCTGGCAGCCTGCGCCAAAATCGCTTTGATCGGTCCTTATGCGGACAACCAGGATGCCCTTGGCTTCTGGGCAATCCATGGAACCAAAAGCGCGGTGGTAACCCTGAAGACCGCCCTGGAAGAAGCTGTGGGAGCTGAAAATGTGATGAGCGCTCCGGGCTGCGAAACCATATTGGAAAAGGATTACCATGATCTGCCTGCGATGCAGAAGCAGTATGGTATGGAAGGCTGGAGTGACGAAAAACGGCAGGCGGAAATGGAAAAAGCCGCAGAGCTTGCCGCACAGGCGGATGTGGCGGTCCTTGCGCTGGGAGAAGCGGTGCTGCAGGGCGGCGAAGGCGGAAGCCGGACCAGCCTTACCCTTCCGGGTGATCAGCTTGCGCTTCTGAAAAAAGTGCGGGAAAAAGCGGCAAAGGTGGTAGTAGTCCTTTTCGGAGGCCGTCCGCTGGTACTGGATGAGGTGAGTAAGCTCTCCGATGCGCTGCTGGAGGTATGGTTCCCGGGAACTGAAGGAGGCCATGCAATAGCCGATGTACTGCTGGGAAAAGAAAGCCCCTGCGGCAGGCTCTCCATGAGCATGCCCCGCTGTGTGGGACAGATGCCGCTGTACTATAACCACTTCAACACGGGACGTCCCTACGACGGTATTACCCCGAACCGTTTCTTCTCCCGCTATACGGATTGTGAAAACACACCGCTGTACCCGTATGGTTACGGCCTTTCCTATCATAAGGCGGAATATGGTCCTGTGACCTTAAGCAGCCATATCATGAAAAAGGGTGAGACGATTACGGTGCAGGCGGATATTACCAATACAGGCAGCAGGGCCGGTATTGAAACAGTGCAGCTGTATCTCCGTGATGTGGCGGGCAGCGTGGTCCGTCCGGTGAAGGAGCTGAAGGGCGTACAGAAGGTAGCGCTGGATGCAGGAGAGACTAAGCGGGTTAAATTTACCATTACCGAAGAAATGCTTCGGTTTTATGGGAAAAACATGGAGTACTGCTCGGAACCGGGAAAATTCCAGGTGATGATCGCCCCGGACAGCAGCTACGATATGCAGGCTGAGTTTGTACTTGAATAAGCCATATGAAATGATAAATAAGAAGATTGGTAACTGCGGGGAAACTGAACAGTTACCAGTCTTGATGACTAATACTGGAGGCCGCGGTAAAACGCGGCCTCTGCTGTATTTTACAATAAGTGCGGCCAGGGTAAGGGAAATATTTACAGTATTGCCGGAAGCAGCAGCGTAATCCTGCAGCCTTTTCCCGGAAGGGATTCTGCCCGGACGCTTCCCCGGTGCTCCTGCGCAATTGTTTTTACAAGGAAAAGTCCCAGCCCGTTGCCGCCGTCTTCTTTTCTGGTGGTAAAGGAGCGATCAAAAATATGGGGAAGAAGATTCTCCGGGATGCCGCAGCCGGTATCGCTGACGGATAACAGATAGCTGCCATCCTCCGCGGAAAGCGAAAGGGTGATTGTCCCGTCTGCAGGCGTAAAATCCATGGAATTGAAAATCAGGTTTTCTACGGCTCTTATGATGGAATCAGGATTTCCCAGCATCCGGCAGGGGGAGGAAGGGAGGGAGAGAAGGAACCGCGGGCCGAAGACTTCCACGTCCTGCCTGTTCCTTGAATAATAGTTTTGTATGAGCTTGCGTAAATCAAACTGCTCCCGTCGGGCGGCATGGGGAAGCCCGGCGTTAAAATCCTGTATGGAACGAATCTGTACGGAAAGCTCCTCATACTTTTTTTCAATCATATCAATTTTTTCCTGTGTCTTTTTGTCCACATGGATGTCATTTTCCTTTACCAGCTGAAGATAAGCGGAAATACAGGCGATGGGGGATTTCAGGTCATGAAGGAATTCCGACAGGATTTTCTGTCGCTCCGAAAGCAGCAGGGTCACTTCATTCGTCCGTTCTTCCACCATATCCTGCAGATGCTCCGTCAGCTGACGGTTTTGGGCCGCCATCTGGAAGTGCATCCTCAGCATGAGTCCTGAAAAGCAGAGAATCAGAAAAAACGTGCCATATTCATCGGGCCAGCCGGCGCAGGCAGGCTCCCAGCGGTTAAGTGTAAGGACGGAGGAAAGAAGCCCGGCACTGTATACGGCAGTTCCGGCGGCAAGCCAGACCGTATATTCTCCCCTGGAGCCCCATAATGAAAAAATAAGCAGCAGAAAGGATATGCTAAGCTTGTACCAGGAAATAAGCTGACCGTACCAGGGAATGAAATAGGGAAAAGGGGACAGCAGAAATAACGGAAGAAGCACACTGACAAGCAGCATTGCCAGAGCGGTCAGTTCTATGAAGGCGGCTGCTTTCTTTTTCCGGGTCTTTGACAGGACGAATACGATTTTTGCGGTACACAGAATGATGAGCATTGAGCTTCCGTCTTCCAGGCCATACAGTAGGCGGGGAAAGGGAAGGCCCGCGGTATGGAAAAAGGGATAAGCGCAATGCAGGGAAAATGTCAGCGCCAGGATGCCGAGCCAGTAATAAACCTTCCGGCCGGACTGCTTCCTGCTTCCCAGCCAGACGGCGGCGGACAGCAGGGCGGCGGACAGGGAGAAAAAGCAAAGAAGACCGTAAAAGCCCATTCGGACAGCGCTCTGCAGGTGTATTGTCTGAGCGGTCCCCAGCACCGGGGGATATGTAATTCCGCTGTAGTAATGGCTGTAATTGGCGGTCTGGATGATGATTTCCATTTCAGGCGCGTCAGGAACCGTGAGGGTAAGATCGCGCACCAGGGGGGAATAGGGCTGTAAGCTTCCTTGCACAGCAGCCTCTCTGCTGTTGATGAATACGCGGCAGACCGAGAAAACTTCCGGCAGATATACTACAAGTCCGCCCGTATCCTGCCGGGAAGCAAGCCTGAGCCGATAGGTGGCGAGCCCATGAGGAGAATGCCCTTCATGAAAGCCGGCAAAATTCGGGTAATCTCCGATGTGTATTGTGATATGGCTCTTTTCATCGACGGAGGAAAGAAAATCTTCCGGCGAGAGCAGTCTGTCAGGATAGACTTCCCAGCCCTCAGTCAGATACACAGGGGAACCGCTGCCCACGGCCTGTGTGTCAATAAGCAGGACGCCGTCTTGAATGTCGCAGCTATCTTTGTTATATTTATTATCAGTTATATAGAGAAGATGAAGGGCTGTAAGAGCGAGCAGGAATAAAAAGCTGCACAGCAGCAGTTTTTTTCCTGCCTGAAGTTTTTTTTTCGTGTGTTTTGTGTGTTTCATAGGCACCTCGCAGGAAGGAGAGCAGACATTTTGAAAAATTGGAAAGGGTTCTTCTTTGTCTATACAGCCATAATTACACTACTTTTTTGTAGTAAAATTGCGGAAGCGTCCTCTGTATCGTATAATTCCATTTTGACTGAAGAGGCCGACTGGATTGAAATCGCTGATTTTAAGGAATTGCGCAGTATAATGAACGGAAGCATAAGACCGCAGACAAGGCATATCCGCCTGACTGCGGATATTACAGTTTCCGGGGGAAAAGACGACATTTATTATATCATATCTCCTGAGTATGCGCCAATTTATATTGATACAGGGGAATATACCATCTATGTGGAAGGACAGCTGCAGATATTGGGAAATGCTTTGATATTTGGAAAAGGCGGGGAGGAGGGACTTGTGCATATCCGGAAGGGAGGCTATGCGGATATCCAGGGAGCAAGTCTCAGGGCGGAAGAAGGCTATGCTGTCTGGCAGGAGGATGGCGCTTATTTCAGCGCATCGGATTGGAATGAGAGCACATCTTATCCTGCCTCCTATTCCTGCGAGGGAGAGTGCAGATATCCGGATAAGCCTGTTGTATGGGATTCTTATGAAGAAAGCAGTGAGGAAATTCCATATCGGATAGTCCCTGCGGAAACTGCTTTTACACAGGAAATGCTTCCTGAGGCGCTTTATTGTATCTGGTGCGAGAATGGAAAGCGCTGTGAAGGGAAGCTGCCGGTTTTCTGGGAGACGGAGGAGGATACACATACATCACTTCAGGAGAGGAAAAGAACCTTGCTGAAGGGAAATTTTGGAATGGACCGGGATGCGGCGCGCCGGCCGGAATGCATGCTCGTTTTCCAAAATAAAAATGGTGCAGTGATTATCAAAGGAGAGCTGACGGCATATACGGAAGATTTCTTTGTCATGAGCCTTGATTTTGTTCTTGATAACTATGAAGAGGAAAATGACAGCTTTTATGTGATATGTTCCGGAGACGGGAAAGAATGGCAGCGGTCGGAACAGGGAAATTACAGCCTTCAAAACGGGATTGCCTACTATGATGAGACATTTGAAGACGGACGGCAGCCTCCGGTCTATTTTTGTGTATGTGTTGAGAAGAAGGACAGGCTTTATTATTCGGATACTGTGATGATATCGGAGGATAACACACTTGTTATTGCTGATATTCAGGGAGGCAGAGGAGGAGGCACCCCTGTTTTGACCGGTACGGGCAAACTGGAACCGGAACAGGAGGTGGTGAGCGCTGCAGAAAACAGCACTTCGGAAGACGTGCAGACGGATGCCCCGGCACAGAAAAAGGAAGAGGGCTGGGAGGAATCGGCGTATTCGTCGGCAGAACAGGAACAGGAGACTGTTTTGCAGGTTGGGGAACCGGAAAATGCTATTTTGGATTATACGGAAGAACAGAATGAACAGACAGAAGGAAAAGAAGCTGAGCCGGAAGGAACGGAAGCGTTTCCTGCTGAAAAATCCGGGACATATACCGAAGAAGCTGATTTTGGAAAAACAGGGTCAGAGACAGACATGGAGGCAGGCGAAGAAACAGAGAAAGTAACAGACCAGGGATCAGAAAAAGGATTGGAAAAAGAAACAGCACCCCGGCCGGCGGAACTGCCGGAGGATATCAGGCCGGGCGAAAGCTTCGGACAGGACAGCATGGAAAGAAAAAGACAGATTTTTATGGGCTTTTGTTCTGTAGGCATCATTCTGGCTGCGGTATTTGCAGGGAATGCTTTTTTCCGCAGCCGGGGAAGAAAATGAGCCAACCGGAGCCGGCCGTATACACTGCCGGCTCCGGTCACGGAACGAACAGGTAACCTTTGTGACGTACTGTACGGATATACTCCTTTTCCGGGCAGATGTCACACAGCTTTTTCCTGACCTTGCCAATGCGGGCCTGAAGGTTATGGCGGCTTTCATTGATGGGCTGCTTCCATATATTGTCATAAAGCTGCTCATAGGTAAAAAGCTGGTTCGGATGGCGTGCAAAAAAGGTGAGAATATCGAATTCCAGACGGGGAAAGGCATATTCCATTCCATGATAAATGACCATGAGCCTGCCGGTATCAATAGTTAGTTCCCCGAATTTGAGCAGCTCCGGCGGCTGATTTTCATAACGGCGCCGGATTCGTACATTGATGCGCAGCTCCAGCTCCTTCAGTGAAAAGGGCTTGGAGACGTAATCGTCCCCTCCGGAAAGAAAGCCTTTGATTCTGTCGTCATTTTCCGTATAACAGGATAAAAATATGATCGGTACGGAAGAAAACTGACGGATGGAGGTGCATAGCTCAAACCCGTTGCTATCCGGCAGATCAACGTCAAGGATTACACAGTCTATGCTGGTACTTTTCAGATAGTCTATGGTTTTAGCTGCTGATGCCGTACAGATAATGTCATATTGACGTTCGTTGAAATATTCAGACACTACATTCCGGAGCGCAATATCATCATCCACGAAAAGAATTTTATACATGTCACGTATCCCCTTTAAAATAAATATTGTCCTTTGTCCTTTCGTATTGCAAGTATATCATAAAAATTTATTGAAAATAGTCGCCCCAATGTCGCTTTTTGTAAAATTGTGCTAATCTTGGAAAATATCTGCTATAATTCAACCATATCTTAGATGGAAAGGTAATGGAGTATCACAATGAAAGAAAGCAATTTTAAAAAGGCAGTGAATGAGATTCTGAGTTTCGATTTCTCAGGGGACGGACAGAAGGCAAAAAATTCAGGAGAAAGTTCAAGGAAACCGGAGGGGAGGGAGAATCCGGATATAGGCACAGATGCAGAAATCGTAAAAGGGAGCTTGTATCCCGATAAAAATGCTGTGAGTGAGATAAAAAGAGAGAATACGGCAGGAGAAAAAATGGCGGAAGAATCAGCAGGCGGAAGAGCAAAGGGAGTAAACGCCGCCGGATCCACGACGCCTGTCCCGGCCGGAGCGGATACGGCGGCAGCAGACAACATGACACCCACATTAAAAAATGAGTCTGTTATTACGGAAGATATGGTAATTGACGGAAGCGTCAGGACAAAGTCAAACCTGCGAATCCTGGGACAGATTTCCGGGGATGTAAGGTGCGAGGGAGCGCTGCTGCTGGCAGGGAAGGTGATCGGTGATGTTTATGCCGACAGCATGCGGGTCCAATCGGGAAACATAACCGGGAATATTCAGGTGACTGATGAAATGGTGGTGGATAACAATTCCTGGATCAAGGGGGACATTACCTCAGGGCGGCTGATGTTTAACGGGCACAGTGAAGGAAACATGATGGTGCAGGAGAGCATTGAGCTGAGGGAGTCTGCCAGGGTGAAAGGAAATATATCCTCGGAATGTATTTCCATGTACAATGGCGCGCATGTAAAGGGAATGATCGACATTGGAGGCCTGGAAGAAGTCAGGGAAGAATAGCAGGAGGGAAAAACCATGGATTTTTCCACTGTGAACAGGGAGTTTTGTGCAAAGACAGCAGGCGGGGACTTTGGCAGGCTTCCGGATAAGCCTGCCGTATCGGGGAGAGGAAGGCGGAAAAGGAAAAACAGGTATTGGGGAAGCGTACTTTTCTATAAACATCTGATATTGGGAATGACTGCGCTTGCGATTCTGTTACCTTTATTTGGCCTGACCGGAATGGTTTATAAATATACCTGTCTGAAGGCGGAATATCAGGGGCTGCTGCGTCGTGCGAATGCTTTGTGTACGGCGGAGGCTGCCGAAAAAGACAATAAAATATCCGAAATCGGCAGAAAGATAAAGGAAGAGCTTTCCGTATGGACAGAAGGCGTGGGAAAAATCCCGTTTCAGGTAAATACGGAGGATTGGAATTATATCCTGGTAAATGACTGGAATCCTCTTCCGGCATCCTATAAGTTTCAGCTGGATGTACTGGAGGATGGACATCAGGTCGATTACCGCATTGCAGAAGATTTGGGGGAAATGCTATCTGATGCAGAGGCCGAGGGATTGGAACTGTTGGTATGTTCTGCCTACCGCAGCTATGAGCGGCAGGCAGATCTGTTCAACAGCTCGGTTGAGGAACTGATGGAGCAGGGAATGACGTACAGAGAAGCTTACTACAAGACCCATGAACAGGTTGCGATTGTGAACTACAGCGAGCATCATACCGGACTGGCGGTAGACATTGTAGGGAAAAACCATCAGATGCTGGATGAGCGCCAGGGGAGAACAAAGGAGGCACAGTGGCTTGCCCAAAACTGCTCCCGTTATGGTTTTATCCTCCGATACCCAAAAGGAAAAGAGAAGATTACAGGAATCGAATATGAGTCATGGCACTTCAGGTATGTGGGCAGGGATGCTGCGCAGTTTATTACAAAAAATGATTTGACGTTGGAGGAATTTTTAAAAATAGCGAAAATACAGCAGAAAACCGGAAGATAAGGTCCTCAGGGACATAGCTGGCATACATGCTTAGGCCCAGCCGAAGCAGAGCGCAGACCATATACCTGCGGACTTTATATTCCCGTTCATGGCATTTCAGGTTGGTGCCCCATTGCCTGCGGAAGCAGGCCTATTTGATTGCGGAAACGATCTCCCGGGCAACCCTCGGCTTGTTCATAGTATAAATATGGATGCCGTCCACATGATGGGCCTTCAGGTCAAGAATCTGTTCTATTGCGTAATCTATGCCGGCTTTCCTCATTTCCGCCGGATCGTCTCCGTAGGTGGCGATGAGATCCGCCAGCTTCTTGGGGACGGAGGAGCCGGAAAGGGAAACCGTGGTTCCCAATTGTTTGGCCGAGGTGATGGGCATGATACCGGCGCAGATGGGGAGGCTTATGCCCGTACTGCGCGCCTTGTCCAGAAATTCATAATACACCTGGTTGTCGAAAAAGAGCTGTGTAATCAGAAATTCAGCCCCAGCGTCACATTTTTTCTTCAAATGGAGAAGATCGCTGTCCAGATCCTTTGCTTCATAATGCTTTTCCGGGTAACAGGCGCCTGCAATGTGGAAATCTGTGGAGCTGTTCAGATAACCTGTCAGATCCGAAGCATGGGGGAAATGCCGGCTGTTAAACTGTTCATCGCTCATATAGGACGGCCTGTCGCCGCGCAGGGCCAGGACATGGTTCACATTGGCTTCCTTCAGCTGTGCTGTTACCGCGTCAATGTCTTCTTTCCCGGAGCCAACACAGGTCATATGTGCCAGGGCATTGATTTTCAGGTTATTCTGGATATAGGAAGCGATTTCCACGGTTTTCTTCGACTTGCTGCCGCCGGCCCCGTAGGTAACGCTGATAAAGTCAGGCTGCAGCCCGGCAAGGGAATCCAGCACCAGAAACGCATTGGCAAATTCCTCTTCCTTTTTGGGCGGAAAAACCTCAAAGGAAAGAAGCTGCTTATTTTCAGAAAAAAGCTCTTTTATCATCTGTTTAACCTCTTTAACATGAATTTTATTTTAGATTGCATTTGACTCATAACAGATAGTATCGTAACATGTTATTGTGTGAAATTCAAGAAATGATTTGTCTGCGCATCCGGCCACACGCGCGGCGTTTTTATTGGCCGGATGCTGTAACGGTTCAGGCCCGTCTGAACCGTTACCATATATGGAGGGAAGCAGTCATGGATAAAAATATCTATCATGTACCGTATGTCTATGGGAAAATGGACGGCAGGGGCACGGTGTCCGTCAGGGTGCCGGGTTCAAAGAGCATCACTAACCGGGCGCTGCTGCTGGCAATGCTGGCCGATGGGCCATGTACGCTTACGGGCGCTCTGTTCAGCGATGATTCCCGGTATCTGCAGCAGTGCATCGCGGATTTGGGGTTTGGAATAGAGGCGGATGAAGAAAGGGCTGAGGTGCGGGTGGAAGGTCTGGGAGGGAGGCTGCCGGTGCGGGAAGCCTCCCTTTATGTGGGAAGCGCGGGAACGGCGGCGCGTTTCCTCACAGCCTTGCTTGGGCTGAAGAAGGGAGCCTGGCACCTGGATTCTTCGGAGCAGATGAAGCGGCGTCCCATGCTTCCGCTGCTCCAGTCGCTTCAGGAGCTGGGGACCCGTGTGGAATATCAGGGGCAGGAGGGACATTTCCCGTTCACCCTGTATCCGGGAAACAACGGGCGGCAGGATATTGCGGTCAATATTGAGCACAGCAGCCAGTTTTTGAGCGCGCTGCTGATTGCAGCCTGCTGCGCAGAACGGAGCCTGGATATCCGTGTGGAAGGAACCCATGGTATGGCATACATAGATATGACGCTTCGGATGATGGAGCAGTTCGGGGTAAAAGCGGAGAAAAGAGGCGGGGATTGTTTCCATATGGAAGCAGGGCAGAGCTATCGGCATCAGGAGTATGCAATAGAGCCTGATGTCTCGGCGGCCTGCTATTTTTATGGGATGGCGGCAATCCTGGGGATCGAGGTGCTGGTGCCCGGCGTACATTTTGGCTCGCTGCAGGGAGATGTGCAGTTCCTGCGGATTCTGGAACGGATGGGCTGCAGCCTGCACGAGACGGCAGAGGGAATCGCATTGAAGGGACCGGAAAACGGAAGGCTGCGGGGCGTGGAAGCGGATATGCATGCCTGCTCCGACCAGGCCATAACCCTTGCGGCTATAGCGCCGTTTGCAGATGCGCCTGTCACCATAACAGGCATCGGGCATATCCGGTATCAGGAAAGCAACCGTATGGAAGCGATTTCCACGGAGCTGGCGCGGCTGGGAATCCGCTGTGAGCAGGGGGAGGACAGCCTGAGAATATGGCCCGGCAGGCCTGTGCCGGGAGTTGTGGAAACCTATGATGATCATCGGATGGCTATGGGATTTTCCTTGCCTGGGCTGAGAGCCGAAGGGATTGCAATTGCGGATCCCGGGTGCTGCAGAAAAACCTTTGAGAATTATTTCCAGGTGCTGGATGAGGTGGTCATAGGCGTGACAGGATAAAAGAATCCGGCCGTCCCTTCCTCCTTTGGGAGGAGGGACGGCCGGATTCTGGCATTTTGCGGCATGGGGGAGAAGCGTTATTCTTTTCCATCCCAGCAGTAGGTGCATAATTTGCTGCGGTCGATTCCCACGGAGTCGATCATATCGTCCAGGCGGTTATAACGCAGGGAGGTGAAGTTGAGCTGCTCTCCGATGCGGGATACCATGGCCTGGAATTCAGGGGTCTCAGGATTGGAGTAGGCGTCCAGGTTTACGTATTTATTGTCGCCCTCCATTTCTTTGATGACCCTTCTTGTAATGAGATCCATTTCTGAGGTGGATCGGGAGAAGTTGAGGTATTTGCAGGCATAGAGGAGAGGAGGGCAGGCGGGGCGGATGTGTACCTCTTTTGCGCCGCTTTGGTACAGGAATTCCGTTGTTTCTCTCAGCTGTGTGCCGCGGACGATGGAATCGTCGATGAGAAGCATGCTGCGGTCCTGTATCAGATCGCGGACGGGAATCAGCTTCATTTTGGCAATCAGGTTCCTCTGGCTCTGTATGGTGGGCATGAAGGAACGGGGCCAGGTAGGGGTGTATTTGATAAAGGGCCGGGAGAAGGGGATGCCGGAGGTATTCGAATAACCGATGGCATGCGCGGTTCCGGAGTCCGGTACGCCCGCTACGATATCAGGTGACGCATCGTCTCTTTTGGCCATGGACGCGCCGCAGTTATAGCGCATTTTTTCCACGCTGATTCCTTCGTAGGAGGAGGAAGGGTAGCCATAGTAAACCCAGAGGAAGGTACAGATTTTCATATCCTTGCCCGGCGCTACCAGGGTGCGCATGCCTTCCGGGGTGACAACCACGATTTCTCCGGGTCCCAGTTCGCGTTCGCTGACGTAGCCCAGGTTGAGATAAGCAAAGCTTTCAAAGGAGATGCAGTAAGCATTTTCTTTCTTGCCGATGGCTACGGGAGTACGGCCCATTTTATCACGCGCGACATAAATGCCCTTGGGGGTCATAAGCAGGATGGTCATGGAACCGTCGATGAGATCCTGGGCATATTGGAGGCCTTCGATGATGTTTTCCTTTTGGTTGATGATAGTTGCAACAAGCTCGGTGGCATTGATGGTGCCGCCGCTCATTTCCAGAAAATGAATGTGCGATGAAAAGAGAAGCTTCGTCAGAATTTCTTCCGTATTGTTGATTTTGCCCACGGTTGCGATGGAATACGTACCGTGATGGGAACGGACGATCAGCGGCTGGGGTTCATAGTCTGATATACTGCCGATTCCCAGATTCCCTTTCATTTCCGTGACTTCTTTGTCAAATTTGGTGCGGAAGGGGGCATTTTCGATATTGTGGATGGAACGATCAAAACCGCGTTCCCGGTCGTATACGGCCATACCGGCCCGTCTTGTTCCCAGATGGGAATGATAGTCTGTGCCGAAAAAAAGATCGAAGACACAGTCTTCCTTTGATGCTACTCCAAAAAATCCACCCATGATGTTCTCCTTAGTATTGGTTTTCTTGACTGTTCGTAACAGCCCGCATTCCGGACTGCTATGGTTCTTCCGATGGTGGGAAGGCACACGTATCGTTTCCTTTCAGCGCCGGCTCCGGTATCGGAAGTATGTAGATGTATTAAAAACTTGGCATTAAAATCATATCATGATGGAAAATAAATGTATATATGCAAAAGTACAGAAAAATTATATTGACTTTTCTGAAAACAGGCAATAGAATAGGTTACAGACATATTCATGAATCAAAAATGCGATGATGGCGCACAAAGAGTTGTATTTTCCCACAGAGAGAGGGAGTCGTCGGCTGGGAGCTTCCTTGGGTTCAGATGCAGCTTGAATTTCACGCCGGAGCTGTCCTTTTGAAGGCCTTTGGGTTTAGGAGGGAACGTGGCGGCACGTTACGCCGGAATGAGAGCCTGCGGTGCACAGGGCGTTAAACGCCGGATGTGAAGCAGGAATGTGGGTGGTACCGCGGAAATTATTTCGTCCCTGGATTTTTGCCGGGGATTTTTTTGTGTCCAAAATTCCCCGGAGGCTGTCAGGCATAGCGAGCCGCGGCGGCTGCAGGACGGCCGGAGGCCGGACCGCAGGCTGAAGCGTGCTGAAAAGCTGTCAACATTTTTCACATGGAAAAAAATATGCCGGTGTCAGGATTTACGCGCCGGCAGCAGGAGGTTTTTATGAAAGACAGATTGGAACAGATCAAGGAAGAGGTCAGAAAGCAGGTGGAAGCTGCCGGAACCCTTGATAAGCTGAACGAGGTTAGGGTAAACGCTCTGGGTAAAAAGGGCGCTCTTACCGAGGTTCTGAAGGGTATGAAGAACGTGGCAGCCGAGGAGCGGCCGAAAATTGGACAGATGGTGAACGATACCAGAACGGAAATCGAAGCCATGCTGGAAGAAACGAAGAAGAAAATGGAATCCGCCATCAGGGAAGCCAAAATGAAGGAAGAGGTCATTGACGTTACCCTTCCAGCCAGGAAAAACCAGGTGGGCCACCGTCATCCCAACACCATTGCCCTGGAAGAGGTGGAAAGAATCTTCGTGGGAATGGGCTATGAGGTAGTGGAAGGCCCTGAAGTGGAAAACGACTATTATAATTTCGAAGCCCTGAATATCCCCAGGAACCATCCCACCAGGGATGAGCAGGATACCTTCTATATTTCAGAGGATATCGTGCTGCGTACCCAGACCTCTCCGGTACAGGTGCGTGAAATGGAAAAAGGGAAGCTGCCCATCCGCATGATCGCTCCGGGACGTGTGTTCCGTTCCGATGAGGTGGACGCGACCCATTCTCCTTCCTTCCATCAGATTGAAGGACTTGTTATTGATAAGAATATTACGTTTGCCGATCTGAAGGGAACGCTGGCTGAGTTTGCCAGGGAGCTGTTCGGAGAGGAGACGAAGGTAAAATTCCGCCCCCATCATTTCCCGTTCACAGAGCCCAGCGCCGAAGTGGATGTGACCTGCTTCAAGTGCGGCGGCAAGGGCTGCCGTTTCTGCAAAGGCTCCGGCTGGATTGAAATCCTCGGCTGCGGTATGGTGCATCCCCGCGTGCTGCAGATGAGCGGAATTGATCCCAAGGAATATTCCGGTTTTGCATTCGGCGTAGGCCTGGAGCGTATTGCGCTTCTGAAGTATGAAATTGACGATATGCGTCTGCTTTATGAGAATGACGTCCGTTTCCTGAAGCAGTTCTGATGGAAAAAGCGGATAACTGATTTTGTTTCTTCCTATTATAAAGGAGGAATTTTGCGGCTGTTTCATTCATGGGAAAGCCGTGTATACTCAGAATGCGGACTGAAGGAAATAAGAAAGGCATGGATACAATATGAATACAACGTTATCATGGATTAAAGCATATGTGCCGGAGCTGTCATGCACGGACCAGGAATACTGCGATGCGATGACAATGAGCGGCACCAAGGTGGAAAGCTATGAAAGGCTTGACAGGAATCTGGAAAAAATCGTAGTTGGCCAGATAGAAAAAATAGAAAAGCATCCTGACGCGGACAAGCTGATCGTCTGCCAGGTAAATGTCGGAGCTGAGACCATTCAGATCGTTACAGGCGCTCCCAATGTGAAGGAAGGGGACAAGGTACCGGTGGTTCTTGACGGCGGTAAGGTGGCCGGCGGACACGACGGCGGCCCGCTCCCTGAGGAGGGCATTTCCATTAAAGCAGGAAAGCTGAGAGGAGTTCCCTCCAACGGTATGATGTGCTCTATTGAAGAGCTGGGATCCAGCCGGGATATGTATCCCGAGGCTCCTGAAAACGGCATCTATATTTTCAGCGATGATGTGGAAGTAGGTTCCGACGCAATCGATGCCCTGGGTCTGAGGGACACCGTATTTGAATATGAAATCACAAACAACAGAATTGACTGCTTCAGTATTCTGGGAATTGCCAGGGAAGCGGCCGTGACCTTCCATAAGCCCTTCGTCCCTCCGGTGGTTAATGTGCATGAAAATGGGGAAAATGTCAATGATTATATTAAAGTAGAGGTAAAGGATCCCGATCTGTGCCCCCGCTACTGTGCAAGGGTATGTACCAATATCAAAATCGCCCCTTCGCCCAAGTGGATGCAGAGAAGGCTGGCTGCCAGCGGTATCCGTCCCATCAACAACCTGGTTGATATCACCAACTATGTCATGGAGGAATATGGCCAGCCCATGCATGCCTATGACTTAAGCACCATAGCCGGCGGCCAGATCATTGTACGCCGTGCAAAGGACGGTGATGAGTTCCAGACACTGGACGGCCAGGTGAGAAAGCTGGACAGCGAAGTGCTGATGATCTGTGACGCTGAAAAAGAAGTGGGCATCGCCGGTATTATGGGCGGCGAGAATTCCAAAATAACAGACGATGTGAAAACCGTACTGTTTGAAGCCGCGTGCTTCAACGGAACCAATATCCGTAAATCCGCCAAGAGAATCGGCCTGCGCACCGATGCTTCCGGCAAATTTGAAAAAGGACTTGATCCTAACAACTCAGTGGAAGCAATCAACAGGGCCTGCCAGCTGATTCAGGAGCTGGGCTGCGGCGATGTTGTAGGCGGCATCGTGGATGTATGCGCGCCTCTGAAGGAAAGAGTACGCATCGCCTTTGAACCGGAGCGCATCAACGCGCTGTTGGGGACACAGATTCCGGAAGCGGAAATGCTGGATTACTTCAAACAGCTGGAATTTGACTATGATGCAGACAAAAAGGAACTGATTATCCCTACTTTCCGTCAGGATATTGAAGGCTTTGCCGATGTGGCGGAGGAAGTGGCGAGATTCCACGGCTATGACAAGATTCCCACCACACTTCCCAGTGGGGAAGCCACCACAGGAAAGCTTTCCTTCAAGCTGCGCATTGAGGAAAAGGCAAGGGATATCGCCGAGTACTGCGGTTTTTCCCAGGGAATGTGTTATTCCTTTGAAAGCCCCAAGGTATTTGACAAGCTGCTGCTGGATCAGGATGATGTGCTGCGCAAGGCGGTAACAATCGCCAACCCGCTGGGAGAGGATTTCTCCGTTATGAGAACCATTTCCCTCAACGGCATCCTCACCTCGCTGGCAACCAATTATAATAGAAGAAACAAGGACGTCAAGCTCTATGAGCTGGGCAATGTATACCTGCCGGAAAGCGTGCCGGTAACCACGCTGCCTGAAGAGAGAATGCAGTTTACGCTGGGCTTTTACGGGGACGGAGACTTCTACACCATGAAGGGCGTCATTGAAGAATTCCTGGAAAGCATCGGCATGAAGGATAAGAAGGAATACGACCCTAAGGCCGGAAAGAACTTCCTTCACCCGGGACGTCAGGCCAACATCATTTACGGCGGTAAGGTTCTGGGCTATCTGGGTGAAGTACATCCGGAGGTACTGGATAACTACGGCATCGGGACAAAGGCTTATGTGGCGGTTCTGGATATGCCTGAAATCATTCCTTTCGCAACTTTTGACAGGAAGTATGAAGGAATTGCAAAATACCCGGCGGTTACCCGCGATATCAGCATGGTAGTGCCCAGAGAAATTCTTGTGGGACAGATTGAAGCGGTTATCGCACAGCGCGGCGGAAAGATTCTGGAAAGCTATGCCCTGTTTGATATTTATGAAGGCAGCCAGATCAAGGCAGGCTTCAAATCCGTTGCCTACACACTGACCTTCCGCGCGAAGGACAGGACACTTGAGGATGCCGATGTGAGCGCGGCAATGAAAAAAATTCTCAATGGCCTTCAGGGGCTTGGCATTGAGCTGAGACAGTAGTACAATAATACGGGGAGCACCGAACGGGAGGTGAGAATTATGGATATTGGACCAGTAAATCATGAAGTGGATTTCTGCAAGGTCTATGATATGGAAACCAAGGAAAAGGTAGAAAGAATACTTTTGAAAAACAGCATTTCCTATTTTGTGGAATGGGAAGACAAGGGGGTAGGAGGCTTATTCTTTTTCAGAAAGCCCAGGGAAAAATCCGCCTGTATTTTCCGCATCCACAGTGACGAGGTTTCCAGAGCCAAAGAACTTCTCAAGCCGGTGCTCGGTTCAAAACTAAAAGAAACCGGAGGTAAGGCCTGATGGAAACGAAAAATGTATGGACCAGTTATTCCGAAGAGCAGCTGAAAGAAGCAGATGCTTTTGCCAGAGAATATATGGACTTCCTGGATGCGGGGAAAACTGAAAGAGAGTGCGTGGATACCCTTGTCAACCTGATTGAGAAGGAGGGCTACGTTGAACTGAATACGCTTATGGAAAGCGGCAGGGAAATCAAGCCCGGCGACAAAATCTACGCCGTAAACATGAACAAATGTCTGGTAATGTACCAGATCGGCAAAAAGCCCATGAAGGACGGCATGAATATCCTGGGTGCACATATTGATTCCCCCAGAATCGACGTAAAGCAGAATCCCCTTTATGAGGACAGCAACATTGCCTATCTGGATACCCATTACTACGGCGGCGTGAAGAAATACCAGTGGGTTGCCATCCCGCTTGCCCTCCACGGCGTAGTGGTAAAAAAAGACGGCACCACCGTTGAGGTGAATGTAGGCGACAATGAAGACGATCCTGTATTTTTCATCTCCGATCTGCTGATTCACCTGGCAGGAGAGCAGATGGATAAGAAGGCTTCCAAGGTAATCGAAGGGGAAGCCATGGATCTGATTATCGGAAATATTCCGGTGAAGGATAAGGACAAGGACGCCGTAACTGCAGGCGTGCTCAAGATTTTAAAGGATACTTATGATTTTGAAGAGGAAGACTTCCTTTCCGCAGAGCTGGAAATCGTTCCCGCTGGAAAAGCAAGAGAAGCCGGCCTTGACAGAAGCATGATCCTCGCTTACGGACAGGACGACAGAGTCTGCGCTTATACCTCCGCAAGGGCAGTGCTTGAGGTGGGCGGCACCATTACGGACCGTACCGCATGCTGTATCCTCGTGGATAAGGAAGAAATCGGCAGCGTAGGCGCAACCGGCATGCAGTCCCGTTTCTTTGAAAACATGACCGCAGAGCTGATGGAGCTGATGGGTGAATACAGCGAACTGAACCTGAGAAGATGCCTGACCAATTCCGCCATGCTTTCCTCCGATGTGAGCGCAGGCTACGATCCCGCATATGCTTCCTGTTTTGAAAAGAAGAATTCCGCTTTCCTTGGAAATGGCATGGTATTCAATAAGTTTACCGGATCCAGAGGAAAATCCGGCTCCAACGACGCCAATGCGGAATATGTGGCGCACATCAGAGACATTATGGACAGCTCCGACGTGGTATTCCAGACCGCAGAGCTTGGCAAGGTAGATGTGGGCGGCGGCGGAACCATTGCTTACATCATGGCTTTATACGGCATGAATGTCATTGACTGCGGCGTTGCCGTGCTCAACATGCATGCGCCCTGGGAAGCCACCAGCAAGGCCGATGTATATGAGACCATGAGAGGCTATGTAGCATTCCTGGAAAAAGCCAGCTTTTAACATCCAAAGGCCTGTTGAATGCGGAATAACCGGGGAAGAAGAGTAATATGGAAGAATTGAAAACATCAGATTTTTACTATGAACTTCCGCCGGAGCTCATTGCCCAGGATCCCCTGGAGGACCGTTCGTCCTCCAGGCTCATGGTCCTGGATAAGGAGACCGGCGAAGTCTCTCACCATGTATTTAAGGAAATCGGAAGCTTCCTTGTGCCGGGGGATTGCCTGGTGTTAAATAACACCAAGGTAATACCTGCCAGGCTTATGGGTGTGAGAGAGGAGACCGGAGGAGCCATAGAGGTCCTTCTCCTGAAACGCAGGGAAAATGATATCTGGGAAACGCTGGTCAAGCCAGGTAAAAAAGCCAGGCCGGGAACTAAACTTGTATTTGGGGACGGCCTGCTTCATGCGGAAGTGCTGGAAGTGGTGGAGGAAGGAAACAGGCTCATACAGTTCCATTATGAAGGGATCTGGGAAGAAGTACTGGACAGGCTGGGTGAAATGCCCCTGCCTCCCTACATCACCCACAAGCTCCAGGACAAGAACCGTTACCAGACCGTTTATGCCAGGTACGAGGGATCGGCTGCAGCGCCCACCGCAGGGCTTCATTTTACACAGGGGCTTTTGAAGGAGCTGGAGGAGAAGGGTATTGATATTGCCTATGTGACCCTTCATGTAGGGCTGGGGACCTTCCGTCCGGTAAAGGTGGAAAACCTGCAGGAGCATCATATGCATTCCGAATATTATCAGGTAACCCGGGAAGCGGCGGATAAGATAAACAGGGCCAAGGCGGCGGGACACAGAGTCGTATGCGTGGGCACCACCAGCTGCCGTACTGTGGAAAGCGCCTGCGACGAAAACGGCCTTTTGCAGGAATGCTGTGATAATACGGAAATTTTCATCTATCCGGGATACCGATTCAAGGTGCTGGATGCGCTGATTACGAATTTCCATCTGCCGGAATCCACACTGGTAATGCTGGTGTCGGCGCTGGCCGGCCGGGAGCATGTGCTGGCGGCGTATAAAGAGGCGGTGAAGGAAAAGTATCGGTTTTTTTCATTTGGCGATGCCATGCTCATAAAATAGTTGTATAAAATCGGAATCATAACAATGTGTACTGTAAAGTATGCAGTAAGACAAACGGTGTTGGGACAGTATCCCGGCACCGTTTTTTTAGATATATTTTTTAAGATATGCTTGAGAAAAATCAGATAGGATGATGGGCAGATGCAGATGGGGGTGCTCTGCCTCTTTTTGACTCCCTTACGATGATGACTTACCGGATGAAATGGGTAACTACAAAAGAGTAGTAGAAATAAACAGAATAATTTCAGAAGATTTTAGCTGCTTCTATTTCCGGCAGCTGCTAATGAAAATTTTAATGATTTTGAGAATGGAAGCTCTTTGCTTTTCAGGACATTTATCCAGGATATCCAAAACGGCGACTATCTCGTCTTCGTGTTTTTTTTCCGAGTTTTCACCGTATTCCCTGCCTAAAATGATATAATCCATGGGCATATTGAGCGTATGAGACAATGCCATTAACGTTTCCACCGACATGCCGCAGCTGCCTCGCTCTATATCAGCATAATATTTTGGTACTCTGTCAATTCTTTCTGCCATTTCTTCTTGAGTCATCCCCAATAAGGTACGTTTTAAACGTAGCCGTTCCCCTGCAGCAAGTCTATTATAGGTCTTAGACATTGCAGTTCTCCTTTCGAACAATTCATAACAGGTTAAATAGTTACGGGGTACCTTTTAGACGAACGCTGCCCAAACAGCCGGATACTCCGCCATCCGGCTATTTTCGGCCAATTTCAGCTATTTCTTACAAATCATTCCTTTTTTCGGAACAGTAAAAAATATCCATTTCCTATTATACAGAAATAAAAGTAAAATTGGTGCCTAAAATGTAAAAAAAAGTACCCATAATGGCATTATTTGATGAAATTGGATTTGACAACACATGTTTAAAACGTATATAATATAATAGTTTTAAACGTAGCTTAGTAAATTTCCTGAATCAAGAAGAAAAAAATACGAAAGGGAAAAAGCAAATTACAAAAAAAGTAACGTATATGGATGGATTTATTGATATACACTCACACGTTATTCCGTGTGTGGATGACGGCGCCCAATCAATTGAACAGTCGGTGAAAATGCTGGAAATAGCGGCATCCGAGGGAATTTCGACCATAATAGCAACCCCCCACCAGAAGGCGGACAGAAGGTGTGTAACACCCGAGGGAATTGTGAAACGGATAGAAATCCTGCAGAAAAAAGCGGACGAGCTTAAAATTCCTGTCAAATTATTTCCGGGAAATGAAATTTTTTACCGCCACGGCCTGGCAGAGCTGCTGGAGCAGGGGAAGATCCGGACATTGGCGGATTCCCATTATGTGCTGATAGAGTTTTTGCCGGGGGAGGATTATGCATACATAAGAGATGCGATAGGCAGAGTGGCTTCCTTTGGATACTGGCCGGTGGTGGCCCATGTGGAACGGTATGTGAATGTAATAAAGGATATGGAAAAGGCGGAGCGGCTGAAGGAAGATGCGGGGTGTTATTTTCAGGTGAATGCCTCAAGCATTGTCGGCGACCAGGGATTTGCGGCGAAGAATGTGGTGAAGAAGCTGCTGAAGGCCGGATTGGTGGACTTTGTAGGGACTGATGCACATAGTGATGGGAGCCGGGCGCCGAGACTGAGGAAGTGCGCTGGGTATTTGGAAAAGAAATATGGAGAAACCATGACCAGGAATCTGATGCGGGAGAATGCGGAGGCTATTCTGGAGGATCGGGTTTTGTAGGGAGTATTCATATTTTTAGTTAATGATATTTGGAACTGAGAACAAAAGAGAAATGTGCGGGAGAAAATGGGAATGGAAGAAAATA
>NZ_KE992781.1:0-538 GCF_000466465.2 Clostridium sp. KLE 1755 | reverse complement strand
TTTGATTGTTTCTGTGGGAATTATGGTGGCACTGGGGGCTTTTCTATTTACACAGCTGTTGGTGACACCTTCTTATGAGTCTACTACGAAGATTTATATCCTGAATAAGCAGGAGAACAGTGCGGTGACTTATTCGGATATTCAGCTGGGGACGCAGCTGACGAAGGACTATGCGGAATTGATTCAAAGCAGGTTTGTCTTGGAAGAAGTAGTGCAGGGGATGGGGCTGGATCTGACATATGAGCAGATGAAGGAGAAGGTTTCGGTTACGACACCTACGGATACGCGTATTTTGGCGATTACGGTGAAGGATTCTGATCCAGTGCTGGCGATGAAGATGGCCAATGCAATCCGGGAAGCGGCATCAGTGCATATTATGAACGTGATGGATATCCAGGCAGTAAATGTGGCGGAAACTGCCAATATGCCGATGAAGAAGGCCAGCCCCAGTGTGTTGAAGAATACGTTTCTTGGCGGTGTGCTGGGAGTATTTCTGATAATTGCTATCGTGCTGGTTCGTTATCTGATGGATGACACG
>NZ_KE992780.1:0-19428 GCF_000466465.2 Clostridium sp. KLE 1755 | reverse complement strand
GCCGCCAAAATATAACTCCTCTACGCCAACAATCCTGGCGAGGAGTTCAGCCGCGCTGGCAGAATTCCGGCTTTCCGAAACAGTTAGAAACGCCCCGTTTTTGAAACTGGTTCAACAAATCCCCCCACAGCCGCCCCACCGGAGAAAACCCGCTCCGCCTTCGTGACAAAAGCCGGAAGCTCCGGTGCTGACACGGTTCAGGCCATCACCCCCACCCCAAACTTATCAAACTCTTAATTTTTACTAAAGCTTTTCTGAAATCCAAGACATTTCCTGACAATATGTTATACTATAGTCATCACAAAAAATAACCCTCTTTTTTGAAAGAAAGGATGAATGACTATGGATATTACAGAAGGAATCAAAAAAATATTTCTTGCCGGTGTCGGCGCTGTTGCAACAACCGGAGAGGCTGCTAAGAACCTGATCGACAATCTTGTGGAAAAAGGCGAGCTCACCGTTGAGCAGGGAAAGGTCCTGAACGAAGAACTGAAGCGCAGCACCAAAGAGAAAATCAACAAACATGTTACCGTAAATGTGGTAAACGAGTTCAAGGATGTCTTCTCCGCAGTGGACAAGATGTCCCGCGAAGAGCTTGACGCTCTTAAAGAGAAGCTGAACGAAATGGCTGCTAAGACCGCTGAAGAAGCTGCTGAGGAAAAAGCGGATGCTGACGCCGAAGCTGCTGAAGATGAAGGCTGCGGATGCGGATGTGAAGAGAAAGAATGCTCCGAAGATGCTGCCTGCAAATGTGACGGGGAAAATTGTGACAACAAGTAATCTGCACCAGAATGACGCCTCCGGTATCCGATTAAAAGAGATACTGGGGGTTTTAAAAAAACATCATATTACTTCCGGTATTCAGCCGGAAAAGCTCCGGCTGATATTGGAAGACCTGGGACCCACCTACGTGAAGCTGGGCCAGATCATGTCCATGCGTTCCGATATGCTTCCGGAGGCCTATTGCAAGGAGCTTGAACGGTTAAGAACCGATGTTAAGCCCCTTTCTTTTGATGTCATAAAAGAGGTGATAGAAGAACAGCTGGGCTGTCCGGCAGAAGAGATTTTCACAGAAATCTCCCCCATCCCCCTGGGTTCGGCTTCCATTGCCCAGGTTCATCCTGCTGTGCTTAAAAATGGGGAACGGGTTGTCATCAAGGTACAGCGCCCCCACATCCATGAAATCATGGCGGAGGATATCACCCTTATGCGCCATGCGGTATCTCTTCTGAGATTCACTATCGGCACCGGTGATCTTATTGATTTCCGAACGGTAATTGATGAGCTGTGGAAGACCTCCCAGGAAGAAATGGACTTTCTGAAGGAAGCAGCCAACTGCGACACCTTCTCTCTCAATCATAAGGACATCCGTTACGTAACCTGCCCCTCTGTATATCATGAGCTTACCACCTCCTGCTGCATGGTGATGAGCTATATCGACGGAATCCAGATTGATAATATCGAAGAGCTGGAAAAACAGGGCTATGATATGACGGAAATCGGCCGTAAGGCCGCGGAGAATTACTGCAAGCAGATTCTGGAGGACGGCTTTTTCCACGCTGATCCCCATCCGGGAAATATCCGCATTTCCGGCGGTCAGATAGCCTGGCTGGATTTGGGTATGATGGGAACTCTTTCTTCCCGTTACCGCGCCCTTTTTAAAAGAGCCGTAGTCGCAGTCCTCAAAAATGATATGTATGAACTGAAAAATGTACTTCTCGCCCTCGGCGAAGCTAAAGGGCGTATTAATCATGCCCTCCTTTATACGGACATCGATGATATTGTAAGCAAATTCCTGACCACCGGCTTCGGCAGCATGGATGTGGGCGATTTAATAGAAAAACTGCTGGATATGGTGAAATCCCACAATATTGCAATACCTTCTGATATCACCCTGCTTGGACGCAGCATGATAACAATGGAAGGAATGCTCTCCGCCTGCGCACCTGATGTGAATATGTTCCAGATCCTCTCCTCACACATGGCCTCCATCCTAATGGACGATTTTGATTTAGGCCATGAGCTTAAGAAAAATTCGCGCCTGGCTTATTCCTCCCTGTCCAAATCCCTGGAAATCCCGGCTCAGCTCTCCGACCTTCTCAACATCACCAAAAACGGACAGACAAAGCTGAACCTGGAGCTGGTAAATGCAGAAGAGACGGGCAGGATTCTTAAGAACGGTATTCACTACCTGGTCCTCGCCATCCTGGCCGCCTCTTTGTTCATAGGCTCCGCCCTTCTGTGCCTGGCGCCGGTTACACCTCTTCTGCTGGGCGTTCCCTGGCCTGCCTTTCTTGGCTTTTGCATGGGTGGTATACTGTTTCTATACCTGCTTTTCTGTATCTTCCTGCGAAAGAAATAACCTGAAACCTGTTCCGGTTCTTATGGCCGTCCCTTAGTTGCCGATCAGGAAGTCCAGAATATCCCAGCCATCGGAACCCTTCGCCTTATACAGCTCCGTATAGCCGCACTGACAGCAGCTTATGGTAACAAACTTTTTATTCTGAACATCAAAAATCTTTGCGAAGTTGCCGCCTGTGGCCTGGAACTGGTCGCTCTCATAATTCTGGCATCCGCATTTCGGGCAAATGTATTGTCTTTTTTCCATGATCCTCTACCTCATTTCCTCCATATTGATGCTTCACATTATAGCAGATTATTCTTAAGATAGATCTTAAATTAATCTTATTTTTCTCTAAAACCGTTTATTTAAAGAGCAGTTTCCTTTATAATTTTTATGTAACTTTTGTTCCCACAGCTGCTGCCGAAAGCCATCCTAAATCACCTATAACGTTGGCTTTCGGCTCAGGGAATCCGCAAAAGAGGAGGTATATCCTCTGCTCACCAAAGGGTTCGCATTTTGCTTCGCAAAACAAGGAGGATTGGTATGGCAATTGTTGGTGGATTATTAGGTATTTTAACTTATCTGCTTGTTATCGGCGTGATAGGAGGTATTTTATATTTTGTTGTGAAGGCCGCGGTAAAAGAAGGCATGCTGGATGCCCTTGAAGAATGGCATAAGGAGCATGACGGGGACGGCAGCTTTTAGAAGAACTATAAAAATACACCAGCCTTGCTGGATGAATTTCCGGCCTTCTTATTTATTTCTCTTAATCAGACTGCCACCCTCCCTGCTTTGTTTACTGCAAGGAGGATGGCAATTCATTTTTCCACTACTTTTTCAGTTCAAATATGTAAGCCCTTCAGGACACGGATAGTTCCAGCATAAAACTACTCACCACATAATTGTTATAATATCCCCAATCCATGACTACTGCAGTGTCTTAAGTCTATTGCATATTCATTACAGTGCGTATGTAAACAATTATTTCCAAGGCTTATTTCAGTCAAAACAAAGAGTTACACAGCTTTCCCCCAGTTTTTCGGAACATATCCTTACAATACACTCACCAGCGGTCCCGTCAGACCTTACAACAGCATAGGCGCGTCCGCCAAAAGCATGGATATGGTTTGCCCTCATACTTTCATGGCTTTCCGGATTTCCATTATCCACTCCGATAACTGAGGCTGTTCCTTCAGTAATAAAAGTCAGTTCTGATTCCGCCTGAGGACATAGATTTCCTTCCGCATCTATTATTTCTGCTTCTATCTGGCCAATATCCTGGCCGTCTGCCATCAGCTGCTGCCTAAAGCAGGTCACCCGGATTGCTGCGGGAGTTCCGGCTGTCTTTACAGTATGACGCACCACATCTATTCCATCCCGGTAGCCCACCAGTTCAATACATCCCGGCTCATAAGGTACATCCCAGCTTAAAAACAGATTATCTGTATTAACCGGGATAGGCTCCTTATCAAAATGTCCATAATACTGTGTCATACCATAGGCCGGATAGGAATATGCTTTTTTCCCATAAGACCTTCCATTCAGGAACAGCTCGGCATATTCACAGTTTGTATAACCCAATGCCTGTATTATCGTTCCTTTCTCAACATCCATATTCCAATGAGGAAGCAAGTGTGCCATTGGTTCCCTTCGTTTCCAAATGCTCTGGTAGAAATAATAGCCATCTTTTTCATAACCGCAGGTATCCAGTACTCCGGCACTGGAAGAACGACCGGGCCAATGGGCCTCTCCCAGATAATCAATGCCCGTCCACATAAAATCTCCGGCGACATAATCATGAGTCATAGTAAACCGAAGCAATCTCCCAACCGCTACCGGAGCACTGTAATAAGGCCATTTCCACCATCCGGCTTTTTCCTGCATCCCCAGCTGATATTTTCCCCTCACGCCTCCAATGCTGCTGTTTTCAGTACCTATTACACACCAGCCCGGATTCGCACGTTTGTCATCATCGTAAAGAGTTTCCGCCCTGGTACGCCACCTGTTTACATAATTATAACCTACCACATCCAGTTCATCCAGAAACTCCTGTGTTGCCGCCGCAGGCTCCGCACAGATTTGATCATTTGCCTGCGTTACAGCCCGATCCGGATCCATTTCCTTACAGATATCTTTTAAATGTCTCGCAGTAAGATATCCCTGTGCAGCAGTTTGTTCCGGTACTTCATTACCGATACTCCACAAAATAATTCCGGGATGATTTCTGTCCCTCATCAGCATTGTCCTTAAATCCTGCTCATGACAGCTGTCAAACCATTCCGAGTATCCTCTGCTTTCATGCGTATTGCTTCCCAGCTCCTTACTCTTCAGAATACGCCATTCATCAAACGCTTCATCCATTACCAGCAGTCCCATACGGTCACATAAATCCAACAATGCCGGATCCGGCGGATTATGTGACATACGAACGGCATTAGCTCCCATGTTTTTCAGTTTTTCCAGTCTTCTCTCCCAAATCTGCGGATGAACAGCCGCTCCTGCACATCCTCCATCATGATGTATACAGACACCATTCAGCTTCACCCTTTTTCCATTCAGAAGAAAACCTTTATTACTGTCAAATACTGCGCTCCTGAAGCCGGTCATTAATTCCACTTCATCCTGCAGCTCTTCGTTTTCCCAAACACTTGTTTTTACCTTATACAACGCCGGATCAGATATATCCCACAGTCTGGGAACCTTCACACAGATATCCTGTGTAAAAATAATCCGTTCCCCGTCTATATTTCTGCCATCCTGTGTTCGTTCCTGTACACACAGTGTCCCGTCCGGAGTATAGATACAAGTCTCCACGCAAATTTTTCCGGCCTTCAAAGCTTTATCTCCGTCAGAAAGATCTGCCGAAGACATACATACCTGTGTTTCTACAATCAGCTTCGCCTGTTCTTTTGTTACTTCCGGCTGACGAACCCACACACCATAAGGAGCCACATGAAGCCTTTTTACTCCATAAATCCATACATTCCTGGTAATTCCTGAACCGGAATACCAGCGAGAGCTTGGCTGTGCGGAATTATCTACCTTAACATCAATAATATTTTCACTGCCGTCATGGTTCGCCACATCGGTTATGTCCCATCCAAAGGGAGTATATCCATACACATGTCTGCCAAGATACTTTCCGTTAATCCAAACCTGTGTATTCATGTAAGCGCCTTCAAAATGAATCATAACTCTGCCGTCATTTAATGCTTCAGGCGCTATTCTGAAAACTTTCCGATACCATCCTACCCCTGTTTCCACATACCCACCGGAACCACAGGAATCTGCATTTTCATCAAAAGGGTATTCCAGGCTCCAGTCATGGGGCAGTTTAACCGGCCTGAAGTCCTTTGTCGGTGGCTCTCCCGGTGTAAAATCACAATCTGTATGGCAGAAAAACCAGTCCAGATTGAAGTTCTCCACCTGTCTTACACTTTTTGTCTCTAAATACATTTTCAATCCTCCATGCCGCATTTCTATTTTCCTACAGATTTTCTGAGCAAAATATCATGTCCTAAAAGCGTTTTTGCGTTATAGGTATCTCCCCGGAGACAATTAATTAACTGATTTCCCAGTACATTCCCTACCTGCCTTGCAGAAATACTCACCGCTGTTACCGCAGGGGAAAAGCAGTCCAGATTAGTACTGTTATAGAGAGATACAATTGAAATATCCCTGGGAATACGATAGCCCTCTGCCTGAAGCCGGGACATAATTTTTGTACAAATCACATCATCCCCGCAAATGATACACTCTATCTTCCCGGCGAAAATATCAGCAATTATACTGTCTATTAACTCCATATGGATAAAGTTCGGATAAAACATCTGGTTGGCTCTGTCTAATCCATTTTTATCCAGGGCATCATAATAACCCTGGCACCGGCTTTTGTTTACTTCGTAGGATACAATACCCACTACCATGGCAAATCTTCGGTATCCCTGACTAATCAGCAGAGATACCATTGTTTCAGCAGCTGCCCTGTTGTCCGTATCTACCTGGATTACATCCTTATATTCACAGGTACCCGCCAGGCCAGTCGGAAAATGAATGTCTGTCAGATACTTTAAAAGCCTGTCATTTTCCACTCCGCGCAGTAAAATCATTCCATCCACCTTTTTATTTTCCACAAGTGTCTGTACTCCTGATATTTCATTTACTTCGCCTACCGTAATCAATACATTATATTTAAGCATTGTTGCCATTTCGCTGATACCAAGCAAACATTCCTGAAAGAAGGGGACATTTATGGAATAAGCATCGGTAGGAATTACCACCCCAATATTCTGGGTCGCGGTTATCTTTGTTTCCTGTATTTTTTCCACCCATCCTCCCTGTTCCTTTGCGAAGGTTTGTATTTTTATTCTCGTAGCCTCCCCAATCCTTCCTTTACCGGACAATGCGCGGGAAACAGTACTTTTAGATACTCCCAGATGTTTTGCCATCTCATCAATTGTAATTTCAGCCACTCCTTTCAAGAGTAAAAGCCGGCCTGACGGCCGGCTTTACCTTTTTATACTTTATGTTTAACGGGTAGCCAGCCATGCATCATACTGTGTATAGAATTCATCATAAATGTTCTGCAGGCCCGCATCATAACACTTCTGAATCATCTCATCCAGTGTTGCATCGGAATCATCCACAAGTCCCAGTTCCAGCATGGGAACATAATCAGTCAACACGGCAGTAACCGCGGAAACATAGGATTTTACATTCGTATCGTCGAATACAAACGTAATGGTAGGATTCATCACTACACGCTCTTTCCAGGAATCGGTAATTAAGGTTTCGCGCTCAGGTGTTCCCGCCTCTTCCAAATCACCATTTTTTATTGCCCAGGAAGCTGAAATATTCATTGCAGGATATTCTGTTGCCTTATCAAGCTCCATATACTGTCCCTTATCATCGATGCTGTAATGTTCGCCTTCGATGCCAAGAAGAAGCAGTTTATTCAGATAGGTATCGTATTTGATAAGATCCAGGACCATTCCTGCCCGTTCAGGATTTTTCGATCCGGCTGCAATTGCCATATCATTATTGGAATAAGCTTCCGCACCTACAAGATGATCCTTGGTAAGATCATAAGCCATACAGCTTACGCCCTCTGTCTTTTCCGCCTGTTCCATGTATGTAAATACGGAGGCATTCCACGCTATGGACGCACCCTGAAGATTTCCAAAGGAGTCATCATCCGTGACGGTATTAGTTAATGCACTACGGCTCCAACAGCCTGCATCTGCCAGTGTTTTCATATCCTTAGCATACTGACGGAAGGAATCATATTCATAGGCAAGCTTAATATCCTCTTTTGCAGGAATGTTGCCTTTATATTCATACATCATATCAAGCCAGCTGCTGTCCAATGCCAGGAAAGTGTCGGTCTGCTGACGGTATACATCCCACAGTTCATTATTATCACCAGATGCCGCCAATGCGTAAATCCCGCTTTCCGGCGTCTCCTTCTCTGCAATGGTAAGAGCAAACTGCATATAATCATCCCAGTTCTTTAACTCCGACATTCCGTACTTTTCCATAAGATCCTGACGGACTGCTACGATTTTCCCCATAGGAGCCGCTACATTGGAAGGCACCGCAATTGTTTTTCCGGAAATAGTAGTCTCATCCCAGCTTTCCGCTGCCTGATATTTATTAGTTAAAGGCATATAAGTTGAAATAAAGTCACCAGTCAGCTCATAAAAGGAACCTTTTGCGGCTTCATTATACATATAGCACCAGGGAGCAGTGAAAATAAGATCCACCTGTTCACCGCCTGCTAAAACCAGGGAATACATTGTCTGATAATCACTCCAACTCATAACTGTTACCGCAAGCTTAGTATTGTATGGTTCAAGGTACTCATTTACCAGCGCTAGAACCTTATCCCAGTCATTCGGTGTATCTCCTATCAGATACATATTAACCGTATATTCCTTACTCAGATCCGTTGCTGCATAGATTTCTGGGGAGGCTGCAATTTCCACACCTGCGCCTACAGCCTCAGGAAGGCTGTCCAGAAGTGAACTTCCCGGCTCAGTTCCTGCTTCAGCTGTCCCGCTGCCTGCAGCAGAAGCAGTTTCTGTGCTTTGTCCGCCTGCGGATGACGAAGGCTCTGTCTTTGTACTGCCGCAGCCTGCGAACAGGGTAATCATAAGACACATTACCAGGGTGATCGATAACAATTTTTTCTTTTTCATAAGAAACCTCTCTTTCTTTTTTTATGTTAAGAAGCTCTGGCGCTTCATACATATCTTAAATTCCATTCTTATAATTTCTCAATTATCCCTTTACAGCTCCAATCGTCAGACCCTTGACAAAATAACGCTGAACAAATGGATACAAAAGTACAATAGGTCCGGTAGCTATTATGGTCATTGCCATTTTCATACTTTCCAGAGGAATCGACGGCAGCGCAATACCTGATTTTTCAGCAACAATACGCATAGCCTCCGCACTTCCCAGCATCCTTTGCAGATAATACTGCAGGTTAAACATATTTTCATTGGTGATAAACAGCATACAATTGTACCAGTCATTCCAGTAAGCCAGCGCTGAAAAAAGACTCAGTGTTGCCAGCAGAGGCTTGCTCAGCGGCAATATCAGGCGGGCAAATATAACGAAGTCATTTGCCCCGTCTATTTTAGCAGATTCACTGATTGCACTGGGAATCCCGGCCATAAAGCTTTTTGCAATAATCATGTTCCAAACGGAAAACATCAGCGGAAGCAGGATTCCAAGATAAGAATTTTTCATATTCAGGTATCTGACGCACAACATATACCATGGAACCAGTCCTCCGTTAAACAGCGTAGTGAAGAAAAAGAAAAATGATACCTTATTGCGCCATGGAAAATCTTTGCGGGATAATACATAGCCTGTCATAGTTGCTATGAATACGGAAAGAAGCGTCCCTCCTGCAGTAACACCGATTGTTGTCAAATAAGCCTTCATTATGGATACAGGATTCTTAAGGCAGAGCAGATAACTCTGTACGCTGAAATCAGTAGGTATTACAGGGTACCCGTTTCTAATTAAAGATGCCTCAGAGGTAAAGGAAGCAACTATAATCAAATAAAATGGAAGCACACATACCAGGGCAAACAAACCGATAAGAATATATCCAAGTACATTTACGGCAAGAACATCTTTGCTCATTCTCCTGCCATGATTTATCTTTTTTTCTGACATATTTTATACTCCTTCCATTAATACAGGGCATAATCCGGATCTGCTTTTTTTACCAGTCTATTACAGATAGTAATTGTTATAAAACAGAGCACTGACTGATACAATCCGGCAGCGGCTGATACACCAACATCACTGTTATTTATCAATAGCCGGAATACATAGGTATCAATTACATCAGTAACAGGCTGTAAGAGTGCGCTGGTTTTTACCGTCTGATAAAATAATCCGAAATCTCCGCGGAATATATTTCCGATACCCAGCAATACCAGTATCATCATGGTAGGCATAAGAGAAGGAATGGTAATATACTTAATCTTCTGCCATGCATTGGCTCCATCTATGGAGGCAGCTTCAAACATTTCCTGATCCAGTCCCGTAATAGCAGCCAGATACACTACAGAACCATAACCTGTCTGCTTCCACAGCTTGAGAAAAATCAATACAATTGGCCAGGCTGCCGGTGTATTATACAAATCGAAGGATTCCGCCCCCAGCAGATTCAGTATATGGTTAAATACACCCTTTTCAAAATTGAAGATGTTATACATAATTGCGCCTGCTACAACCCAGCTTATAAAATAGGGAAGAAACATAAAGGATTGCGCAATCTTTTTAAATTTCTTACTGAGCAGTTCATTCAGCAAAATGGCGCTGCCCATTTCAAAAACCACTCCCAAGAACAAAAATGCGATATTATAAAGCAAGGTATTACGCGTAACCTGCCCTAGTTTTCCTGCAATAAGCAGTGCTTTGAAATTATCCAGTCCTGACCACGGAGAACCATATATACCGCCTGCATATTGATAATTCTTAAACGCAAGCACAATACCTGTCATTGGTATGTACGAAAAAACAATAACATATAGCAACGCCGGCGCCAGCATCACCAAAAGCATCCAATGCTTTCTGGCAGTTTTAAAAAACGGTATTTTGTACCGCTTATCCTCCGCTACTTTTCTCATTCTTCTACCTCCGTTTGTTTAATGATAATGTTCTATTAATGCAACCCCCATATGAAAAACTGGATTTCCGATTCATACTATGGATAATTTAATCGCGCAACAAATCCTAAATTATCCTTTATTTTTTTATTATTTTCAGTTTATTTTGCACATTTTTCGCAAAAACTAATTTTATACTTTTTGTTATTTATTCATATATTTCTATTAATTATTATATATATTTCTATTAAATTTCTATAAAATAATAATACTCTTGTGTCTTTTAACAATCAATTCGCATAAAAAACAAATATGTTTTATATGCATTATATAATTCCTCTAAAAATTATTCATTTATTTGCGCAACATTGAGCAACATATAATTAATCGCTCCTTACCATGCAACGCAAAACAATCAAATACCCCGCTGCAAGCAACGAGGCATCAAACTTGCAGCGCTGCAAAGCAGCGGGGTATTTGATCCTCGCGGCAGTCGCCAAGTATCCATGCAAGCATGGATACTTGGCTCGTTGCTCGCGGGAATAACAGACTTTTATGCGGCGCAATATCCGGGTGAAATTTTACAGGATAAAATATTCTCCGCATGAAGCTGCACTTCTTCAGATCATTTTTTTTTTAATATTTTTATAATTTCCAAACACTTCCCCTCCCCCATTCGTTCTATATATGAAAGCGCTGATAAAGCCCCGAAAAACCCCATCCACCGGAAAGGAGGTAACCCCATGAACCCTGAACTATATTATGAATATTTTCTGTTTACATCCGGATTACAAATTGAGAACAACAGACGCAAAGCAGAGCTGCTGGAACAAAATCCGCCGCCAAAGAGAAGCTTATCATCCTTTTTCCAAAGGCTTTTATCCCCGGCACGAAATCCGTCCAGACCGACAAGGCCCCGGAAAATACCGGACAAATCCATAAACCTACGATTTTATTTTCATTCCGTATCCGTTACAATAAAACCAAACAGATAACCCGCAGCCTGTCAGGAGTAATTTATGATAACGCAGATATATCATTTGTTTTTTCAGGAGCTTGTACATTATGCAGTCGGCATGACCGGCGACAAATGCTCGGCCGAGGATATTGTCCAGGAAACCTTCCTGCGCGCCCTGGAGCATGCGGATGTCCTGAATGGCCTTGATAAACACCAGTGCCGCGCCTGGCTGTATAAAACAGCGCGCAATCTATTTATAGACAGGGTAAGACGGGAGGCAGCGCGTCCTGAGGCTGGGGTAAAGGAAGAAACCGAGGACGATTTGTCACAGATCGAAGTCATGCAGCTTTGCAGTGAGCTGCCGGAGGAGGAACGGATTCTGTTTCTGAAACGGTACTTTGAGGGCTACGATTCCACCCAGCTTTCGGATATGTATGGAATTCCTCCTTCCACCGTCCGGTACAGGCTTTCAAGCGCCCGGCGCAAACTGCGCCTGAAATACCCGGAATTAAAGTAACTATGAGGATTATTTATCAAAGAAAAACAGGAAAAAGAAAGGCAGAATTATGGAACAATTAAAGAAATTATCAATTAATACCGCACTCTGTGATATGACTGAACTCACGGAAGAAATACTTTCCGGTTATTCGGAGCTTAATGTTAATGCCGCAGCAGTTCTGTTATCGGAACGGGCATCCGTACTTCTTTCCCGCTACTCCGTAAAAATTAATACAGCCAGTACACTCAAGGTTCCGGAGGGAACGAACACCATTGTTAAAAACGGTTCCGTTGTAATAGACGGAACTGACGCTGCCGCTGATAAAACGTTTCTTATGGTAAATGGTACATTGCTGCTTCACCCCGGGGCGGAAAAAGCTATGGAGAATTATGTGCAAATCATGGTAAATGGCTGCCTTATTTATCCGAAAAGCCTCGCCGGATATGTATCCCGCATCCATGTAAACGGACAGCAAAAATGTTATCCTGACAACGCCGTATGTATTCTGAAGGATCTTACTGTCGATAAATTTTTTATAATCCGTGCAGTGCAAAATACTCCATATTTTATTACCGGCAAAGTAACCATGATTGATCCGACGCTTGACCTTTCCATACTCATTCAAAAAAATGTATCCCTGCTGTGTGAAAAAGCACTGGTTAAGGAAAGCTTCTTTGAGCAGTCTCTTTCCCTGCTTGATGAAAATACTGATATTTCTGTTATTCCCGATGATTTCAGCCTGCTGCCTGATACTATGGAACTGAACGGATTTACACTGGCACAGCTTGGTAAAAAGCTTATCAGAATCGGGGATCTGTATATTACAGACAAAACAATGGAGGTTCTTCCTTCCCTGGAAGCACTGAAGGTCACCGGTACAATCTGCCTGCCGGAAAAATTCAGCAGTGAATTCCTGACATATCCCGTGGAGTATGGAAACATATCTCTCATAAAAGGAACCCTTATTTCAGACAAAAGCACACTCCACATAGATAAACAGCTTCTTGAACAGACCCCGGACGGCCTGCATGTCATGGACTGCGCCACTGTGGAAATTGATGAAAATATCCCCGCAACGCTTGCCCGTGAACGTCTTTTTTTGGAGGACTGCGCCCTTATAAAATGCCCTTCGGAATTAAAAAGTATTATAGAACTGATTTCTTCAGATGTTGCCTCTATTTCTGATTATACGGAGGAAACAGAGGGCGGCGATGAAAAAAACGATGATACCATCTATATCAACGCAGCCACATATAAATTCTGACCAACCGTATTTATCATTGTATCTCATCCACTGATATAATTATTTGCTGCCCACGCGGAAAAAGGAGCGCTGCTGTTATATTTGCAGTCGCTCCTTTTTATGTTTATTCAATCCGGTAAATATCCACATAAGCCTTTCCTGCGATATCCACCGTCACATTCCCGGCCTTCCTGTCGGCATCAAGTTCAAATACCGCATAGATAAGTCCGTTCTGTGCCGTAACCTCCACTATCTCACCGTCGGCTATGATGGAGAAGTCATTCAGCTCCTTCCCTATCTGCACGCTTTCCTTTCCCACATTCATTTTTCCGCAGGATGCGACATAGGTGACCGAAGTCCCATAGATATTAGCTACGAAATCTCCCGGCTTTTGCATATGGATACAGATTTCAACAGCTCCTGGCTTCTGCGCCATATAGAAAACCTTGCCCTCGCCCTGGGAGGCGGACACGCTTACTCTCGCCTTCTGGAATTCCCTGACAGGCACCTGCCTCAGCTTAAGCCCCTCCGGTGTCTGCGCCAGCGTCAGCTTTCTCGGAAGGCCCATCACACCGGTATACATCTTTCCTTTGTTCTTCGTACGCAGCCAGGGAATCGTAATAATATCCTCCGTCCCCCAGATAGTCTGCGCCGCATAGGGAATTCCGGTCAGATACGCCTCGTGCCTCACACCGTCCGATTTAAATTCATAACCGTCAAAATCACCAAGGAAATAAAACCCGTCCGCGGTCCAGAACATCCACTTGCTGCCGCCACCTTCCACGGGCACCTCCCGTAAATCAGGGCATTCGCTTGCCTGATCCAACGTAAGCACCTGGGTTTTCTTCCAGCTTTTCAGATCCCTGGAGCGCAGAATCATGAAATCATTCGCTTTCAGGTATAAAACCATATAATAAGCTTTGCTTCCCTCATGCCAGTAAACTTTGGGATCCCTGTTTTCCTCTGAAATATGCTTTACCACGCTTCCTTCCAGCTTCACAATATTCTTTCCGCCGTCCGTACTGTATGCAATCCTCTGGTTAAAGGTTTTGCCAAGGCTCCATTTGGATTTGTTTCCCGCACAGGTATAGAAGAAAATATGCGCATCCTTGGGAAGTCCCAGCATGCCATGTTCGTTCACGATTCCGCTTCCCGAATACACCACGCCATTGCTGTCGGGATACAAAGCGGTTTCCTTCTGTTCCCAGTGAAGCAGATCACGGCTCACCGCATGCCCCCAGCACATGTTTTCCCATCTGGTATCAAAGGGATTCTGCTGAAAATACAGATGGTATATCCCATCCTGGTAAATCAGCCCGTTGGGATCATTCATCCACCCTGTATCCGGCGCAAAATGGATGAGAGGATGGGGCTGCGTATTTTCCGGAATGCTGTCGCACAGGGACACGGCATCCAGAAAACTTCTGGGTATTTCCCCTTCTATCAAAAAGGTTTTTCCCTGATATTTTTCCACATTTACCGGCGCAAAATAGTGGAAGCTGTAAAAACCCGACTCCTTGTCATGCATGGGAACTGCAAACTCAAAAATCTTTTCATTCCTGCAAAGCACCGATACTGTCTTCACTTCCTTTTCCGCACATACCGGAATCAGAAGATATTTTCTGTTAATCTCAATATACCTTTTCATAACCTTCCTCCTTTACCTGCAATCAGGACACCCCATTTACATATCTGCCATGTGTTATGAAAAGTATAGCATATCCGGCTTTCCTATTCCATGTTTTCCGGCCTTTTCCGTTTTTGCTATTTATAGATCAGGGTAAGAAAATTTACGAGCCATCCGGGAAGCCCCGGATTGTAGGTTAGGATAAAATCCTTCATGGCTTCCTTTGATGTGAGACTGTCCGTCACGGTCATATTCCATCCACTTATCCTGGCGCCCTGCATGCCGGCCGCCGTCTTTCCGCTTACCGACACTCCGGTGGCAACCTCCTTCCCCGCCGCCGCAACTCCGGTGGCATAAATCCCCACACTGGAAATACCGCCTGTCACAATTCCCATCGCAACCACTCCAACTGTCATCGCTCCCAGGGAAATAACCCCCAGGGAAAAAAGCAGTCCCAGAGACAGTACACCAAAACTGAGTACGCCAGCTGAAAAAATCCCCACGCTCACCACTCCAAATGCCAGATTACCCACTGCAATGATTCCCCATGCCGCATCCCTGAGCCTGACCTTCCCGTTTCCGCCTCCGAATTTCACATGAACCAGAGGAAGGCCAAAAACAGAAGCCTTGCTTTTATATTCAAAACCTTCCCTGCAGCCGATAAATTCCTTTATTTCATTCAGGGATTTCTTCATTTCCTCAGTTTCCCGCGATGAAGTCTCCGGCCATCCGGCATCCATTTCCCACTGTCCGCTATCCTGCTGCCTCTTGATATCACTGCCTCCCAGGCCCTTCCCCGCACCGTAGTCCGGTACGTCTTCCACTCCTGGAAATCTTCCGTTCCGGTTTTCACAGTCATCAATCAACAGATAATCCAGGGACACCTGGAACAGTCCGGAAATTGCAATCAGCTTGCTGATTTCCGGCATGGTTTTATCCGCTTCCCATTTACTGACGGACTGCCTTGAGACCTCCAGGTATTCCGCCAGCTGCTCCTGGGACAATCCCTTTTCCCTGCGCAGCACAATCAGCTTATCACAAAATTTTTTCATAAACACTCCTATCCGCCGTCTGATTACGTTCTTCTTTTGCAACAGTTCATATAACTGGGCTGTTACCTTTTTTATAAGCTTATTTTTCCACAGAAGGCCTGTATTTACAAGAAATCAGCATATTGCAATTTGTCACCCACAGGTTGCATCCCTGTAAATCCGGCATTTTCATGTCTTTGTCTAAAAAATAAGACAGGGTCTCTTTTCAGATACCCTGCCCTGCACACCGCCCTTTTGCCGGTACTCATTCATTTTCTTTCCGTGCCGATACGATCAGCATCATCGGCCGGCGCATTTCGTCACGCATCCCCGGAACCGTATCCAGCATTTCCTCCGGCGGCTGCGGCTCCTGGACATCCATAATAGCAAAGCCTTTTTTTATCAAAGTGGAAATATATGTTGTCAGTGTCCTGTGATACTTGATTACAGGCTCCCCCAGGAAAACAGCATTTCTTTTTCCCTCATAATAGTAATTATCCACCGGAAAATGAAGAGGTTTTCCATTTTATCATAAAACCAGTCCTGGCTTCCCTCTGCGGTAAAAACAGGATGCTCCGCAGAAAAAATAAAATATCCACCAGGACGTAAAAATTTTCGGATCTTATCCACAATCTGATCATAATCCCTGATGTAATGAAGTGCAAGGGAACTTAACACAATGTCAAATTCGCCTTCCTCAAACTGCGCATCTTCAACAGGGCAGCACAGATACGTTATATTTTCTCTGCTGTGGCGGTTTTCTGCCTCCTTCAGCATCTTCTCTGAAATATCCACACCCACCACCTGCACAGCGCCGTGATCCGCCGCATATTCACAATGCCAGCCATAGCCGCAGCCAAGATCAAGAACTTTCTTCCCTGTAAAATCCGGAAGCATTTCCTTCAGGGTTTTCCATTCGCCTGCTCCCTCCAGCCCTTTCTTCGACCGCTCCATCTGACTGTATTTATCAAAAAAAACATTCTCATCATATTTATTTTCTTTCAAGATTATCCCTCATCTTCTCTTCCCATTCTTTTTCCTTAAAGCCTGTCAGTATAAAATCCTCCGCCACAATGAGAGGGCGCTTTACCAGCATGCCATCCGTGGCAAGAAGCTTCAGCTGATCCTCCTCACTCATTTCCGGCAGCTTGTCCTTCAGCCCCAGCTCCTTATATTTCAGGCCGCTTGTGTTAAAAAACCTTTTTAACGGCAGCCCGCTTCTTTTATACCATTCCTTCAGTTCTTCCTCCGTAGGATTATTCTGGGCTATATGCCTGTCCTCATAGCTTATTTTTCTTTCATCCAGCCATTTTTTTGCTTTCTGGCAGGTGGAACACTTGGGATATTCTATAAATAACATGGCTTTACACTCCTTTTTACCTATTTTGTTTTTACAGCTGCGGCACAATCACATCCATACAGCAGTTCATCATGCTTATTGCATCACGGGCTTCCGCATTGATTGCAATCACGGCATTTTTTTCAGGAAGCTCAATGGCGAACTGTCCGTACTTACCGTCTGCGCGGTAGGAATCATAAGGGCCTCTCCAGAAAAGATAGCCATAACCATCTTCCCCGTTTTCCACCTGTTTTCTCACGGCTTCCTTCATATATGCCCTGGGAATCAGCTGCTTTCCGTCCCATTCCCCTTCCTGCAGGCAAAGCTGGCCGAACTTCATCAGCTCCGTCACACATAAGAACAAACCGCCCGCGCCGAAGCTATATCCAAAAGGATCCGTTTCCCAGGTCGGCCTTCTGATTCCCATGGGCTCAAACAGCCTGGGCATCAGATAATTTATCAAATCGCAGCCCGCTCTTCTCTGCACCAGGATACCGGCCAGATAAGGCCCCACATTATTATACAGGAAACAGGTTCCCGGCTCCTGTGTGAAAGGCCGGGACAGACTGTAGCGCACCCAATCCTTTTCTTCCATAAACGGACGCTGTTCCCCCATGAGATAAGCGCCGTCCTGTCCGAGGCACATGGTAAGCAAATCCCGCACCGTGGCCTTCTGCAGATTTTCTGAAGGATTTTCAGGGACTTCCTCCCGGAACACATCGCAGAGCTTTTCCTCCAGGCCAAGCAGCCCTTCCCGCTCCGCAATTCCCACCGCTGCGCTGGTAAAGCTTTTGCTGGCGGAATACTGGTTTCTTCGCATCTCCACGTCCCAGTCCCTTTTCAGAATCACCTGTCCGTCCTTCATGACAGCCAGATTTACGATCCTCATCTCTTCCGCTTTGTACTCAATTTCCCTGATATCCATTTTCATATCCCCTTGTTTTGCAGGGCAGAATTTGGTTTTTCCGCCGCTTCCGGCTTTTGCCCTTTTTATCAAATTATATATTATCAAACAGGCTCAGCTGCGTACATTCATAGCCCCGCTTATAAGCCCTGACAATGTGCTTCATCTCATAAAGAATCCCGAATTTGCTGCATTCCTGGGTAAATACCTCCCAAAGTGCGGCGGCTCTGGGACTGGTACATTTATAGCGGATCCCATACCTTTTCTGATACCGGGATACATAATCTTCTTCCGGAAAAATCTCCTTCAGCTTAGCATAATACCATTCCCGCTGCCGTTCCCTCATTGTCATGCCAAACGCCGGGTAAATGAATTTTGCCCCGGCCTCATGGGCCTTTCGTACAATGGAAACCACATTTTCCTCATTATCCTCCAGAAAGGGAAGGACAGGCATCAGAAGAATGCCCGTAAAAATCCCCGCCTCACTCAGCATTTTTACCGCTTCAAAACGGGCGGAGGAGGGGCATACCCCCGGTTCCAATTTGGAGGCAAGCCCATCCCCTGCAGCAGTAATTGTAATCTTGCATAAAACCGGGGAATGCTCTTTGATATCTGAGAGGATATCAATATCCCTCAAAATCAAATCGCTTTTTGTTGCAATCGCCGCTCCAAAACCAAATGCGTCCACCAACTGGAGCGCATGTTTCGTCAGCTCTTCCTTTTTTTCAAAAGGATTGTAGGGATCGCTCATAGCCCCCGTGCCTACCACACCGGTTTTTACCTTCCGCCGCAAATCATCCCGTATGATCCGCAGCGCATCCTCCTTGGCCCTTACCGTATCAAAATGATCAATCTGATAGCAGGCGGAACGGCTGTCACAGTAAATACACCCATGGCAGCATCCCCTGTAAATATTCATATTGTAATCAATACCAAACCATGCCGTGGACTTTGTCCTGGTCACAATTGTTTTCGCGGGTACGTATTCCAAATTAAGCCACTCCCATGTACTGCATGCAAAAGCCTACGGCCTCCTCCAGCACTCCGCCAAAGAATCCTGTGCTTTCCGCCGTCATAAAACCCGCAGCCATTAAAGCCGCGCCCAACACTAATACACTGCCGCAAAGCAGTGCCTTTTTCTTTTCCATAGATAAATCTCCTCATAAACAGAACAACCAGTGTAACTGACGGCCTTCTTCAATGATCCGGCCTCTGCCTGAACGGCAAATTTCAATACTTCTCCTCAATATATTCTTTATATTCTCTTTTTCCGAATTTGTCTATTCTTTTTTACAATTTCCATGCAAATTATGTAACAGACAATATGTAATGACCCCACATTTGTAATCTCGTG
>NZ_KE992779.1:27095-142117 GCF_000466465.2 Clostridium sp. KLE 1755 | reverse complement strand
GATGGATCGGAACACAGTGCAGTATATGATAGACGAGATGCAGGCGACGATAGATGCACAGGCTGCTGCCTTGGAAGAAGAGAAGAAGAGACACGAGGAAGAGAAGAAGAGGCGTGAGGAAGAGAAGAAAAAGTACGAGGAAGAAATGCAGGAGCTGATTGCTGCCCAGACTGCCGCGCTTGATAAGGCCATGAAGCGGATAGAAGAACTGGAAAGAAAAGTCGGTTCTGAACCCGTAAAATAAGCCGCCGCAGTGTGTGGTGGAAGCTGATGTTTCCCGCTGTAGTATTGTGTAGCGTTAAACTCAAAAGAGCGCAGACAGAAACCACGTACCGATAATCCTCGCTTGAAAAAACTATAAAGAGTAGCATCCGGACGCTGCATGATTTGCGGGGAGGGATGCTATTTCTTTTTGCCATTTCGCTTCCCTGGATATAACGGAACTGCAGGAACTGTGAAGATAATGAACAGTTAAAATACATGAAAGACACCCCTGGATGGAAAAGCAGGTTTCATTGACTTTATCCCGTAAAATAGGTATAATAAAGCCGGCAAACAGCATGGCTGCGGGGAGGTTTACGGTGTCCGGCCGTAAGAGGCGCAGGAAATGTCAAAGAGGGGTACTGTGCGGCATTTACGACAGGTTCGTAGGTGTTTGAAATGCTGAAAATAAAGTTTATGACCGGGCAGAACAGGGGTTTATATGGAGAAGAATTATGATGTGATTATTATCGGAGCCGGGCCGGGAGGTATTTTCTGCGCTTATGAGCTGCTGGAGAAGAATAAGGATTTGAAGGTCCTGATGGTGGAGAAGGGACGGCCGATTGAAAAAAGGACGTGTCCTAAGAGGAAGACCAAGGTCTGCGTAGGCTGTAAGCCCTGTTCCATCACTACGGGCTTTGCAGGAGCAGGGGCTTTTTCGGACGGAAAGCTTTCCCTGTCGCCTGATGTTGGCGGGAACCTGCCGGAGATACTGGGATATGAGGAAACAAAGGCTCTGATTCATGAGTCGGATGATATTTATCTGAAGTTTGGCGCGGATACGCGTGTGTATGGTATAGATAAGGAAAAGGAGATCCGGGAAATCCGCAGGGAGGCTATCAATGCAAACCTGAAGCTGGTGGAGTGCCCTATCCGTCATCTGGGGACGGAAGAGGGGTATAAGATTTACTCCCGTCTGCAGGAGGCGCTGGCTGAAAAGGGCGTGGAAATGCTTTTTAATACCATGGTTTCTGAGATTCTTGTGGAAAACGGCCATGTAAGGGGCGTGGTCACGGACAAAGGAGATACCTTCCTGGCGGATGAGGTAGTATCTGCGGTAGGGCGTGAGGGTGCCGACTGGTTCAAGGATAAATGCGCACAGATCGGAATAGAGACAACGCCGGGTACGGTGGATATCGGCGTACGTGTGGAGGTGCGTGACGAGGTCATGCAGTTCCTGAATGAGAATCTGTATGAAGCGAAGCTGATTTTCTATACGCCTACCTTTGATGATAAGGTGCGTACCTTCTGTACGAATCCTTCGGGAGAGGTGGCGACGGAATATTATGAGGGCGGGCTTGCCGTGGTGAATGGCCATGCCTATAAATCCCAGGATTATAAAACGAGTAATACGAATTTTGCATTGCTTGTGTCCAAAAATTTCACCAAACCGTTCAGCACACCGATTGAGTATGGACGTAAAATTGCAGAACTTTCCAACATGCTCTGCGGCGGTAAGATTCTTGTGCAGACCTTCGGTGATTTTAAAAGGGGCAGAAGGACGACGGAGGAGAGACTGTGCCGGAACAACCTGATCCCCACGTTAAAGGATGCAGTGCCCGGCGATCTGTCTCTGGTATTCCCTCACAGGATCATGGTGGATATCGCGGAGATGATTGAGGCGCTGGATAAGGTGACTCCGGGTATCGCCAGTGACGAAACCCTGCTTTACGGCGTAGAGGTGAAATTCTACTCCAACAAGGTGGTGGTGAATAAGGATTTTGAAACGAGCATCAAGGGGCTTCGCGCCATCGGAGACGGCGCCGGGGTGACCAGAGGGCTTCAGCAGGCTTCCGCCAACGGCCTGAGTGTGGCAAGAAGCATTATTAAAAGCATGGGAAAGTGAGAATGAAAAAAACAGCAATGAGGCTGGCGGGCTGCCTTCTGGCATCCTGCCTGCTGCTGCCGCTGAATGCCTGCAGCAGCGCGGAACCGGTAAAAATCGTACTTACCACCGGTTTTAATAAAAATGAAATATTCCGTCTGGAGGACACCTCCTGTACCCTTCCTGAGCTTATGGTATATCTGACCACTGAGCAGAATACCTATGAGTCGGTATACGGCAGGGAAATATGGGAGACAAAGTCTGAGGGGGCAGGTTTGGAAGAGCGGCTGAAGGACAAGGTTCTGGCGGAGATTTCCCAGATCAAGGCCATGACGCTTCTGGCTGCCCGCAGGGAAATTGTGCTTTCTCCGGAAGAGGAGGAGTTGGCTGTGCAGGCCGCCGGCGAGTATTATGAGTCCCTGAATGAAACGGAGCGCAGCGCCATGGGGGTTACGAGCCAGCTGATTGAGGGGATGTACCGTGATTATGCTCTGGCGGACAAGGTGTACCGTCAGATTATCAGCGACATTAATCCGGAAATCAGCGATGACGAGGCCAGAAATATCACGGTGCAGCATATCCTGATCAAAACGGTTACGGAAAATGCGGATGGTACAATTTCTGCTTTTTCGGACGCGGAAAAGGCAAAATGCTACCGCAGGGCCCAGGAGGTGCTGGCCGCGGCATCGGAGGGGGAAGCCTTCGAAGCACTCATTGAAAAGTACAGCGATGATCCCCAGGGAACGATATCCTTCGGTAAGGGAGAACGGGAAGTGGCCTTTGAAACCGCCGCTTTTAATCTGGGGACGGATGAAATCAGCGGGATTGTGGAGACTGCGGAGGGGTATGAGATCATCAAGTGCATCAATACCTTCAACCGGGAGGAAACGGATAGGAACAAGCTGAAAATCGTGGAAAAGCGCAAGGATGAGGTTTTCGGGCAGGAATACGACAGCTTTGTGAACTCCCTGGCGAAGAATCTGAACGAGCCGCTGTGGGATTCTGTAAATATGATTCATGACGATGCGGTGACTACAAGCAGTTTTTTTGAAGTTTATAAAAAATATTTTTCGCAGCCGTAGTTTCCGGCTGTATGAGGAAAGGAAGCAGGACAGGGATGAATACGTTTGAATATGTGGTGGTGAGTCTGGACGGCGATTATGCCAATCTGAAAAGGACGGACGAGGAATCTGATGAAATTAAGCTGGTAGCCAGGGCGCTTCTGCCGCCGGAAACGGATGAAGGGACCAGGCTTAAATATGAATTTCTGCAGTACTCCATAATTGTCTGACAGTGATTGGAGCTCTGCTGCAGAGGCTTGTGACTGTCCCTGGGATTGTTAAATAAAGGAGAGTGTAAAAAAAGTGTGCAGGCGATTGATTGCCTGCACACTTTATTTTATGATATTTGCGCCTGTAAGCCTAAGCCTTTTGTTCTGTAAAAATATCACGGATACGCATCTGAAGCTTTTCCAGGTCGTCCGCATCAGGATGGGACAGCGCCTGGCTGAAATTAGTGAGGAAGGCGGCGGCCCTTTCATTGTCAGGAGCTTTTTCCAGCATGGCTTCGTAGCGCTCTTTTACGGCAGCAGGCATTTTCCCCTGGCACATGTAGGTTCCAAGGAGCGTATTGTCATCAGGAAGCTGTGCGCTTACATTTTCAAGAATCCGGGAAAAGTAGGCATCGCTTCCTCCAAAGCCCGCGGTTCCGAAAAGAAAGACCTTTTTATGATGGATTCCCTGAAGGAATACGGTCATTTTTTCATCACAGCTACCTTTATCGGTCCAGAAGCCTGCCAGCAGATAAGGGGCTTCCTGCCAGCCGGCAGCCTCTCCTGCCTGCATCAGTTCATCAAGGCTGCCGGAATAAATACAGTCCTCCGGAGGAAGCGCTGCCAGGACGGCCTGTGCCAGCTGTGCGGTGTTGCCTGTGCGGCTGCTGAATACAACGGAATATTTCATGATTCTTTCCTTTCTGCCGGAGCGGTTTCCCATATGCTCTTATACGGCATTGCGATGCGTTGACGTTTAAAACGCAATGTTTTTACAGGCATTTTTTTCAGCGGGCAACGAGCAAGGCGGCCATGCCTGTATGGATATCCGGTGACTGCGGCGGGGCAAATGCCTGTAGCTCTGCGGCGCTGCAAGCTTATACTCTGTTACTTGCAGCAGGGTATTTGACCGTCATAAATACAGTGGACACCCCGGTGCTGCTGCATGCCGCCCAGGCATTCCTGATTACAGCGGATACAGTAGTGGATGGAATCCTCCCTGCCTTCCCGCACCTTTTTCACCCAATCCGGATCTGCGATGAGCTGGCGGCTCATGGCGGCGCAGTCGATCCTGTGCTTCTGAAGCTGTTCTTCGATAAAAGAAGGATGGACCAGGCCGCCCACGCCGCAGAGGGGGAGTGCGGTCAGCCCGCGCAGCGCATCACAGAAATCCAGGAAGCAGCCTTCTTGGCTGAAAAAAGGCTGGCTGGCCGGCGGAATGGTGTCGGTAAGAGCGCCGTGGTTGGCCAGTGTAACATGGAAGCTGGTTACGCCTGCCTGTTCCAGGAGAGGTACAAATATGGGAAGTTCCTCCTGCGGGATGCCGGCGTTTCCATAATGCGGGTTTTCCCTGCGCACGGCCAGTTTAAAATCTATGGGAAATTGGGGGAGTGCACTGCGGATGGCGGAAATGCATTCCACTGCAAAGCGCGCCCGGTTTTCAGGTGAACCGCCGTAGGAATCCTGGCGTTTGTTGTAGAGGGAGGAGCTGAAGCTGCCGCACATCCTGTCGCCATGGACCTGGACCATATCAAAGCCAAGCTTTTTGGCTTCCAGGGCGGCGGAACCGAAGGAGGAGGTGATCCTGCAGATTTTTTCCGGAGGGAGCGCGGTAATGTAAGGGGATATTTGATCATTCAACAGACGGCGCAGTTCCTCGTGGGAAATTCGTTTTGCAAGGATGCCGGGAAGAAAACGCAGCATGCCCTTCCAGTCGGAGTCCGACTGATGCAGCTGGGCGCAGATCAGGCAGCCATGTTCATGGGCGGCGGCTGTCAGCCTGCGGTAGTAAGCGGCCCCTTTGCGGGTAAAAAGTGAATGGAAGCCCCTTTTTCCCACGGGAACATCCCCTATGATGATCATGGCACAGCCGCCGGCGGCAATGGCTTCCATTTTTGCAAGAAGTTCATCCTCTTTCAGCCCCATGGAGGTAGGGGCGAAGATGATCCGGTTTTTCAGGGTCAGTCCACCCAGTGTGACAGAGCTGTTTATGGTTTCATACATGGTGGTTCCTTCCTTTCCCCGGGCAGGATTCTGCTCAGCAGGGCAAGCAGCTGTGTGTGCTCTTCCTGAGTCAGGCCCCGGACAGCCTCCGCCTCCCAGCGGTCAAACAAATCATGGCTTAAGTCAAAGGCATCCTGTCCCTTGTCCGTCAGCTCTAAAATGCAGGAACGCTTATCCGCAGGATTTGCCTGGCGGAGGATAAAGCCTGTTTCCTCCAGACGGGTAAGGGAACGGGTGGAATGGCCGGCATCCATTTGAAGGGAACGGCTCAGCTCGCCGGGGGAACAGCCGGGATGCTTTCCTATATACAGAATAAAATACAACAGTCCCTGGGAAAGTCCCTGCTCGGACAGCTTCTGTCCGCAATATTCGGTAAAATCCTTCCGCAGGAGGGAAATATAGTGAGGTAAAGAAGGATGCATGGACAGGACTCCTTTTTAGTTAGTATAATTTAATTGACAAAGTCAAATATATACTGTTTGTTTGACTTTGTCAACTAAATTAAATTTGTATAATATATTAGTTTTACGAAAACTGTTCAGTACACTCACAGTTGCAGTTTTACAATATAACAGTAACGGTTCAAATTTATCAGAACTGATATTCAAATATTCGCAGCTTGTTCGGACAAAGGGAAAGCAGATAAAAGCTGAGTTTATTTTTTCTTTATATATTTTTCATACTTTTGTTAGCACTCAACTAAATTGAGTGCTAATTTTCTATTGACTTTTTTTAAAGATCGAAGTACACTTATTCCTAGAGCAAAACCGGACAAAAGAAAAAAGTCCGTGGAAAAAAAGAAAGGAATGTGATGAATTATGGCAGAAAAACATGGCAGCTTGTCCATTAACAGCGAGAACATTTTCCCTATTATTAAGAAATGGCTGTATTCTGACCACGATATTTTTTACAGGGAACTGATTTCCAACGGCTGCGACGCTATTACGAAATTAAAGAAGCTGGATGTGATGGGAGAGTATTCCTTACCGGACGGCTATAAGCCGGAAATCCAGGTTATCGTGAATCCGGAAGAGAAAACCCTGAAATTTATTGATAATGGTATTGGTATGACAGCGGATGAGGTGGAGGAATACATCAACCAGATCGCCTTCTCCGGCGCAACCGATTTTATTGAAAAGTATAAGGACAAATCTGACGACAATCAGATCATCGGCCATTTCGGACTGGGCTTCTATTCCGCATTTATGGTTGCCGATGAAGTGCACATTGATACGCTTTCCTATAAGGAAGGAGCAGCTCCGGTACACTGGGAATGCGACGGCGGTACGGAATTTGAGATGGAGGACGGCACCTGGGACAAGGTGGGAACACAGATTACGCTGTTCCTGAACGAGGACTGCCTCCAGTTCTGCAACGAATACAAGGCGCAGGAGGTTGTTAAGAAGTACTGCTCCTTCATGCCGGTAGAGATTTTCCTTTCCAGGGAAAACACGCCGGAGACCCAGACCATCGATGAAGCTGAGAAGCTGGATACGGATGAGGTTCTGGAAACCATCCAGCCTGAGAAGAAAGAGGATGCCAAGGAAGGCGAAGAAACTGAAGAGAAGCCTGTCAGGCTGAAAATCAAGAAGCGTCCCGTTGTAATGAATGATATCCATCCTCTCTGGACCAAGAATCCCAGCGAGTGTACGAAGGATGATTATATTGAATTTTACCGCAAGGTTTTCCAGGATTACAAGGAGCCGCTGTTCTGGATCCATCTGAACATGGACTATCCGTTTAATCTGAAGGGAATCCTGTATTTCCCCAAGATCAACATGGAATATGAGTCCATCGAGGGAACCATCAAGCTTTACAATAACCAGGTATTTATTGCCGATAATATCAAAGAGGTAATCCCGGAATTCCTGATGCTCTTAAAGGGCGTCATCGACTGTCCTGATCTGCCGCTGAACGTTTCCAGAAGCGCGCTGCAGAACGACGGCTTCGTGAAGAAGATTTCCGATTATATCACCAAGAAGGTTGCCGACAAGCTGTCCGGTATGTGCAAGACCGACAGGGAAGAATATGAGAAATACTGGGATGACATCAGTCCCTTCGTTAAATTCGGCTGCCTGAAGGATGACAAGTTCTGCGAGAAGATGACGGATTATATCCTTTTCAAGAACCTGGACGGCAAATACATGACGCTGCCTGACTGTCTGGAAGTCAACAAGGTTGATCCGGACGAAAAGGAAGAAGGCGACAGCGCTGTTGATGAAAACGGCGAAAAGGTAGAGGCAGAGGTTGTTGACGAAGCAGCTGCCGGGGAAGAAGCAGGAGAAGGCGCAGAAGAGGAAAAGAAGGAAAAGACCATCTACTACGCAACCGACCTGAAGGTGCAGAGCCAGTACGTGAACATGTTCAAGCAGGCTAAGATGGATGCTGTCGTGCTGCCTGACCAGATTGACCAGCCCTTCATCAATCAGCTGGAAATGAAGAATGAAGGCATCAAATTCCAGAGAATCGATGCGGATTTGACGGATACCTTCAAGGCAAAGACCTCCAAGAAGACCCAGGAAGAGCTGAATGCCCAGTCCGAGGAGCTTCAGAAGCTGGTCCGCAAGGCGCTTAAGAATGACAAGCTGACCGTAAAGGTTGAGAAGCTGAAAAATAAAAAGGTTTCTTCCGTCCTCACCATTTCTGAAGAGAGCAGAAGAATGCAGGATATGATGAAAATGTATGCCATGAACGGCATGGATATGGGAATGTTCGGCGGCGAGGGCGAAACCCTGGTGCTCAACGTAAGCCATCCCCTTGTTGAGTATGTGATTGCGCATAAGGACGACAAGGACAATAAGAATGAAGCACTGATTTGTGAACAGCTTTACGATCTTGCCAAGCTGCAGCAGGGACCGCTGGATGCGGAGGCTATGACCAAGTTCGTTAACCGTTCCAACGATATTATGGTTGCATTGACCAAATAAGTATCCTGTGATGCAAAAGCCGGGATGCGCAGAAGTGTCCGCTGAAAACGGCGGAACCTGAAAAAGTATTGCCGGATAAGAAAATATGGAATGAAAAAGGTTACTGGTCACGGAGTGAACAGTAACCTTTTTCAGCTTTATCAGCGTTCATTTTAGCTGGAAGGAGCCTCTGTTTTTTGTCCATCTCATCTACACCAGAAAACCAAGCAGGAAAAAAAGCAGGGAAAAGACGGCAAAAAGCAGGAGCCTGGAAAAGGAACGTTCCACTATCATGTCAGGAAAATGGACGGCATAGCGGATTTTCACCTGATCTCCCACCTGGGTTCCGGCAGGGACCGGAATTTCATTTCTGGAAAAATAATTCCGGCCTTCCACGGAATAGGTGACAAATGCCATGAGAGGTAAGGCCTTCTTTTTTCCAGGGCCCGCAGCCTTCCGCCGGGATAAATCCTCCGGTTTGGCGGGACGTACTTTGGTCACCACGGCGGCAGTGCGGCGGGAACGGGGCAGAACCACTGTCAGGCGGAGGATTTCCGTCAGTGTCATAAAAAACATCAGGATGCCTGCAATATAGCAAAGCTGGTTGAACGGGTATCTCATTGGTATACTTCCTTTCACATAAGTTCTTTTCTGCCGAAAATCCATATTGTCACGGTGGCAGACACCGACAGCAGGACTGCACACAGAAAAAGCAGCGCCAGGAACAGAGGGACGGAGGGCAGGGTAAGCAGCCAAGCCGGCTGGAGCGCGTTCTTTTTCAAAAGTACGGGCAGAAGAAAGCAGGAGGCCATGATAATGATTACCAGGACAAACTTGGAATTCTCAAAGCCGAACTGATACTGGAGAGGCGTAAGTATGCAGAACAACAGTGTATTCAGGAAAAAAGCGACGGCATATTCCGGCATTGTGGGGAGGAAGGAGGAGGGCAGCAGCATGGCGGGTATGGTGTAAATAACCGCGGTTGCAATGAAAACCAGGCAGAACAGAAGATACCGGCACAGTACAATATCCCTCCTGCGGTAGGGTGAGGCACACAGAAGTGAGAGCGCCTTTGGAAACTCCGCATCCTTCAGGAAAATCTGTTCATAAGCGAGGAATTCGCTGTAAACGGAAGCCACAATTAAAATGAGCAGGCCGGTTCCCTTCTGCAGGGAAAAATCCGGCAGCCGCCAATAATAGAAAAAGGGGAGCACCAGTGTAAAAACAGGGATAAAGCAAAGATAGTTACCCATGAGGAACAGGTCTTTTTTTATCAGAGATATATGTGCTTTCATCTAATTCACAGCCCCCTTTCCGTAATTTCCTGTGACAGGACGCGCCGGTTTTCAAAAGAATCCGGCCGGCCTTCGCACAGGGCAATCATGATGTCATCCACGCAAGCACGGTCAAACAGTGCTTCCGGAAAAAGCTGTCTTGCTTTCTCCGGCTGATCGGTGACTGCTGTGAAGCCGAAATCGGTAATCCGCAGACAGCGCAGAAAGGTTTCCTTTTCCGGTGTAAGTGAGGCACGGTCACCTTTGACCAGGCGCCAGCTGTCCAGAAGCGCGTCCTTATCCTCCTCCAGCAGAATTTTTCCATGATCGATAAAAATAATATTGTCTGCGCATTTATCCAAATCGGAGGTGATATGTGTGGAAAAAAGCACGCCGCGGCCGCCTTTTTCCATAAACTCCCTCAGAAGGGTAAGAAAGGTGTCACGGACAAACGGATCCAGGCCGCCTGTGGGTTCATCCATGATTAGGAGCTCCGCATTGTGGGAGAGGGCCAGCGCAAGCGCCAGCTTCATTTTGGTGCCGGAGGACAGGGTTTTGATTTTACTGGAGGGCTCCAGGCCGAAGCGCTTTGACAGCTTCCGGAATTCGTCCTCCTGCCAGCTGCTGTAGGCGGGGGCTATTGCCTGCTTCATCTGCCGGATGGTGAGGTTTTCATAAAAAGCGCCGGCGCCGAGCACCACGCCGATGCGGTCGGCAAGCAGGTTCCTTTGGAAATCGGAAGCTGTGCCGGGATGGAGGGGACACTGCTTGCCGAAAAGACGGATTTCTCCGCCGTCAGGCTGCAGAAGGCCGAGGATGGCACGCAGCGTTGTGGTTTTTCCTGCGCCGTTGGCGCCCACAAAACCGGTGATACAGCCCTCGGGTACGGTAAAGCTTGCCTGGGACAGGGTGAAGCACGGATATTTCTTGGTGAGATTATTAACTTCTATGATATTTTTCATGGCAGACAGCTCCTTTCACAGGATGGAGGGACGTAAAGCGATGGAGGGACGTAAAGCGCCGTCCGGCAGGGCCGGCCGGAGATGGAAAATATGGTTTGTCAGGTGTTTTTAAAATCATCATAAAGAATATCGAGCATGGCGTGCAGCTCATCCCGGGGGATGTGTAGCCCGCGTGCGGATTCAAGGGCGTCCTGCATTTTCTGCTCCACCACACGGCGTCTGGCATCCCGGAGCAGCTCCGCATTGGCGGCGGAAACAAAGGTGCCGACTCCTACCTGCTGCACAAGGAAGCCTTCCTGCTCCAGTTCATCGTAAACGCGGCGGATCGTGAGGACGCTGACTCCCAGGTCATTGGCAAAGCGGCGTATGGAGGGCATGCTGTCCCCGTCCTTCAGATCTCCCTGCAGGATGGCGTCCTTCAGCTGATCCTTAATCTGCTGGTAGAGCGGCAGGTCGGAGCTGTTGGAAATCAATATTTTCATCGTGAGAACCTTTCTGAAATATCAGTGTGTATTAGCTTAATACACACTATATACTTTGCAGAGGGAATTGTCAATAGGAATACAGGGCATAATGGTACTTGACTTTTTCCGCCGGCAGGCTTAATCTGAAGTTACCTGTAATACAGGTATACAAGACGTACGGAATACAAGGATAAAAAGGGGGTTACTATGGCAATACGCAGTGAAAAGGAACGTTTTGGCTGGGCGCAGTTTGACGCGCTGCAGCTGGGTAGCGGCTGGGATGAGGAGGACATCGGAAAACCGCAGATTCTGGTGGAGGACGCTTATGGGGACAGCCATCCCGGGAGCGTACATCTGGCAGGCCTGAGCACACAGGCGGTGTATGGGGTATATGAGAAGGGCGGGCATCCGGCGCAGTTCCATGTGACGGATATTTGCGACGGCTGTGCGCAGGGACACGACGGGATGAATCTGGTGCTGGCGTCAAGGGAAGTGATCGCAGATATGATCGAGATGCATGCCGGGTTTGTGCCCTGGGACGGGATGCTGCTTTCCTCTTCCTGTGACAAATCCATACCGGCGCATCTGAAGGCGGCGGCCAGAGTCAATATTCCCGCCATTTTTATTCCGGGCGGCAGCATGCGCCCCGGGCCGAACCAGACCACCTCTCTTGTGGCGGGCGATATTTCTTTGAGACAGAAGAGGAAAAATGAGATTACGCCGGATGAAATCCGTGATTATAAGCTGACAGGCTGTCCTTCCGCCGGCGCATGTACCTTCATGGGGACGGCGAGCACCATGCAGTGCATGGCGGAGGCGCTGGGGCTTGCGCTGCCCGGCAGCGCACTGGCACCGGCCACCATGCGGGATATCCTTTCCATGGCAAGGAGGGCGGGGCGGAAAATCATGGAGCTTGTGGAAAAAGATATCCGGCCGGATAAAATACTGACGCCCGCGGCATTCCGCAACGCCATTGTCATCCACAGTGCCATAGGCGGCTCCACCAATGCGCTGCTTCATTTGCCGGCCATCGCAGGGGAACTGGGAATCGAACTGGATCCCGAGCTGTTTAATGAGATAAACCGGACGATTCCCCACATAGGCAATATCAATCCCAGCGGCCGGCACCTTACCGAAGCCTTCTGGTTTGCCGGAGGAATCCCAAGAGTCCAGCTGCTTCTGGAAAAATACCTGGATTTGGATGTACTGACCGTAACCGGAAGGACGCTGGGGGAAAATCTGGAGGAAATACAAAAAGAGCATTTCCTGGAAAGAGGGGAAGGCTATCTGCATAACTACGGGCTTGATACAGAGGAGGTAATATTTCCTTTAGAGCAGGCGGAGGAGTCAGGCTCCATCGCTGTGCTGAAGGGCAGCCTGGCGCCGGAGGGCGCGGTAGTCAAATATTCCGCCTGTGAAAAAAGCATGCGCTCCCATGTTGGAAAGGCCGTGGTTTTCGACTGTGAAGAGGATGCCCACGACGCAGTGGTGGAAGGAAAAATCAATCCGGGAGAGATCCTGGTTATCCGCTACGAAGGCCCGCGGGGCAGCGGCATGCCGGAAATGCTGATGACCACGGAGGCAATCTGCTGTGACCACAGGCTGAACGGCAGGGTTTCCCTGATAACGGACGGCCGTTTTTCCGGAGCCACAAGAGGCGCGGCCATCGGCCATGTCTCTCCCGAGGCGGCCTGCGGCGGGCCGATTGCCTACATAGAAACAGGGGATCTTCTGGCCTATGATATTGAGAAAAAGACGATAGATATTGTGGGGATCGCGGGAGAACGTATGGAGGCGGACGCCGTCCAGGCAATCCTGGGCGAAAGAAGGAACAGCCGGCCGCTGAAAAAGAAAAGCTATAAGGGCGTACTGAAAAGATATACCCAGGCTGCGGCCTCGGCAATGAAGGGCGCGGGTTACTGAAACTGATTGTGCGCCTTGTTTAAAGACAGGAGAAGCCCGGAGGTTTTCTACAAACAACGGATTAATGAAAATCGCAGGCAGAACTGCGATATAAAGGAGGTAAAGATGAAAGCACGTTATATCACACCGGCAGTCACAGTTATGGGGAAGGATGGAACCATCGATTTTGAGGGCTGCGGAAAGGTTTATGAACATTTGATCGAAGGAGGCGTGGACGGAATTCTGCTTCTGGGCAGCATCGGGGAATTTTTTGCGCTGACTATGGAACAGAAAAAGGATCTGATACGGTTTGCAGTTGACAAAATAGCGCACAGAACGCAGCTGATTGTGGGGACGACAAGCATGGTTTTTGAGGAACTGCTTGCGCTGTCCCGTTTTGCCGGGGAAGAAGGCGCGGATGCAATCATTCTCCTGCCGCCTTATTATTTCCCGCTGAGCCCCGAAGGGCTGGAAACGTATTATGCCAGGATTGCGGAGGCGCTTCCGGAGCAGTCCATCTACCTGTATAATTTTCCGGATCGCACCGGCTATGACCTGACGCCGGAAATCACGCTGCGGCTGGTGAGAAAGTACAGGAATATTGTGGGCTATAAGGACACCCAGGCTGGAATGGATCATACGAGAGAGCTGATAAAGCTGGTGAAGGGGGAGTTCCCCGCGTTTGAAGTTTATTCCGGGTTTGACGACAATTTTGCCCATAATGTGCTGGCAGGAGGCGATGGCTGCATTGCAGGGCTGTCCAATCTGGTTCCCGGACTGTGCCACGCATGGACGGAGGCTTTTGCCAGGGAGGATCTGGCTGAGGCTGCAGCGATTCAGCAGAAAATTGATCTGCTTATGGAAATTTACCAGGTGGGGACGCCTTTTATTCCCTATATTAAAGAAGCGATGGCAATCAAAGGAATCATCGGCAGCGCCGCCTCTTCCCTGCCTTTCCCGGAAGCGGATCAGGGGGATTCGGAAAAAATACGCGGGATTCTTAAAAAAGCCGGGCTGCTGTAAGGAAAGGGACTGCTATGGCAATTTATAAAATCAGCAGGGAAAGCATAAGCGATCAGGTTTTTGGCCAGATGAAGGAGCTGATTCTGGAAGGAGAATGGAAGCCGGGGGAAAAAATCCCCTCGGAAAATGAACTGGCCCAGCAGTTCGGGGTCAGCCGCGTGACGGTGCGCAATGCCCTGCAGAAGCTGTCTGCGCTGGAGCTTTTAGAGACCCGGTTCGGAGAGGGATCCTTCGTGCGCAGCCCGGATGCGGCCGCCATGCTGAGCCCTCTGGTTTCAGCGGCCTATATCAATGATAAGGGGCTGGAGGAAATACTGCAGCTTCGCAGCATGATCGAAGGGCCGGTCTGTAAAGAGGCATGCAGACGGGCGGACGATGCAGGGAAAGCGGAGCTGGCGGATATTTTCCGGAGAATGCGCCAGGCCAGGGATTATCTTCCCGAGTTTGCCCGGCTGGATTACGAATTCCATCTGAAAATAGCCCAGCTGGCAGGGAATTCCGTAATCATACGCATTTATGGCATTTTAAATGAGGTGATGAAAAGTGCGTTTGACCAAATCGTCCAGAAGAGGGGAAACCAGGCCGGGCTGTTTTATCATGAGAAGATTCTGGCAGCTTTCGAAGCGGGGAATGCGGAAGAAGCCGGAAAAGTGATGGATGAGCATATGAAGGATCTGTATGAAAGCTATCGGTGACGGGATATATGAAGCTTAAATGAAATACACGCTTTTTGACTTTAAAAGGTTGAAAGGCGTGTATTTTGGTTAAGAAAGCCCAAAAAGTGCTGGTAAGATTAGAAACACGGCCAATAATGATAAATGCTTTTCAAAAGGAACAGGGGCCAATTGCAGAAAGGTATTTTATTTTTATAAATAAAATAGTAATTATTATCATTACTGTAACTTGGTCACAGAATAATAAGCCGGAAGCTGATATATTATTATTATGACGAGAAGGACAAGCATAGGTGATAAAAAGAAGGAGGTAAAGGCGTGAAAAAGTATGTATGTACGGTCTGTGGTTACATTTACGACGAAGCGGCGGGCTATCCTGCCGGAGGAATCGCACCTGGCACTACGTGGGAGGCAGTGCCGGAGGGCTGGGTCTGCCCTGTGTGCGGCGCCGGAAAGTCAGAATTCAGGGAACAGGCGGCCGCTGTGAATAAGCCTGAACCAGAAAAGAAGGAAACGGCTCAAACAGCTGCAGGGGAGGCGTATAAAGTCCCGATTTTGTCCGGGAATGCGGAGAAGATGGGGAATGACGGGGAAGAAAGGGAAGAGCTTCGGGAGCTGACAGCAGGAGAGCTTTCCGCTCTTTGTTCCAATCTGGCCCGCGGCAGCGAGAAGCAATATTTATCAGAAGAAACAGCCTTGTTTATGCAGCTGGCCGATTATTTTAAAAATATCACTCCGGAAGAACCGGAGGCGGATATAAGCAGACTGCTTTCCATGCTGCATGTGGATTTGAAATCGGGGTATCCTGCCGCGAACGAAGCAGCGGGAGTAAAACCGGACAGAGGCGCGCTGCGTGCCCTGGTCTGGGGAGAAAAGGTCAGCAGGATCGTAAATTCCATTTTACAGAGGTATGAAAAGGAAGGGGATGCGCTGCTGGAGCACACAAATATTTATGTTTGTGATATCTGTGGTTTTATTTACATAGGCGATACGCCTCCTGCGCTTTGTCCCGTATGTAAGGTGCCAGGCTGGAAAATGACAAAGGTGGAAAGGGGGCAGGCAGGATGAAGAAGATCGCGGTAAGAAACATCCGTTTATGTACGAAGGACTGTCTGTGTCTGTATGTGTGTCCCACTGGGGCTGCGGATACGGAGAACAGTATTATTGATGTGAATAAATGTATCGGGTGCGGCGTCTGTGCACAAAGCTGCCCGTCCGGCGCGATTTCCATGGTTCCCACGGAATACCCGCCCCAGCAGCCCAAGGAAAAAAATGTGGCTGATGCCCTGTATGCGCTGTTGAAAAGCAAGACCGTCCAGGAGAGGATTGCCCGGCAGCTTGCGGAAAATGGGGACTCACCGGTATTAAAACAGCTGGCGGAAGCCATAGCAAAATCGAACCGGCTCATGGCCGAGGATATTTTGCGGGAAGCCGGCTATATGCTGCCACAGAGCGGCAATACCCACAGCCTGCTGCAGTCGCTTCTTAATAACCCTCCTGGGGAGGAGTTCCCGAAGGAAGCTGCCGAAAGGCTGCTTGAACTGCTGCCTGATAACGACAGGGAGAAACAGGAGGAAAAGGAAGAAAAAATAGAAAAATGGCGTTGTACTGTATGCGGATATATTCACGAAGGGCCTTTGCCGGAAGGCTTTACCTGCCCACGCTGTAAACAGCCGGCCTCCGTATTTGTAAAAGTGTGAAAAAAGAATTGTTGAAGGGAAACGGCGGCGGTATGAAAAAATCATGCCGCCGCTCTGTTAATTACAGCCATGGCTGCTCACGCATTGTTCTTTGAAAAAAGAAGCATCATATAATATCAGGTAACCTATTCCGTCAGGCTATGGTATAATGGCAGGTATGATAACAAAAACGGAGGGATACGGCATGGGAGAAATTATAGCGAGGCGGCAGTTCGATCCTCTTTATATCTGGCTGGATATTATTTTCCTGTTGATTTTCATGGGGCTTTTGCTTTATAAAAAGAAGTTTACGACGGTAGTGGTGGGGCTGATTTTCGGACTGGTTTATATGGCGGTGGATTATGGGATTTTCCACCTGCTGTGCCATGCGCGTTCCATTGAAAACGGCTACAGCCTTTTCTGGGTTCTGCTGTGGATGTCAATGAGCTTTGGTTTTACCAATTTTACATGGATATGGCTGTGGCTTTCCAAGGATAAAAATCTGCTGGAATGGTCCGTGCTGCTGATAGGCTGGTGGATCTGCTGCCCTTTGATTTCCACGGCGTTCGGCGGGGCGCAGCAGCCGGTGATCATCCAGCGGACAACGGGAGCCTACCACGGCTATATGGCTGCCATTCTCATCGTGGGCTATCTGGGGCTTGTCATATGGAACATTACAAGAAAGGAAGCTGCGTTAAAAGCGCCTGTCCTCTGGTTGCTGGGCATCGGAATCCTGGCACAGTTCGGTTGGGAAGCGGGGCTTTTAATCGGTGGCGTACGCAGCGCGGGATTTGAGACGCTGGAGGCAAAGCTGGCTACGCTTGTGGTGAATTCCCTGCTGGAAACCAATCTGGGAATGCCCTATATTTATATGATTTTCATCGCCTTTTCCGCAAAATTTACAGAGCAGGGAAAACGGAGAGAGCCCTGCCTGACCTTTCAGGAGCGTATCCGTGAGAGCAACAGGGAACGGGTTTGGCGGGAGGATGGACGCGGCGAAACTATGTAGAGCCTGTCCGTACGGGACGGAGGAAAAAGAGGCCGGGAAGCAGGGATGCGGTGGCCGAAGCCCTGATGGGGTGAGGGCTGCAAATGATTTCAAAGAAAACCGGGAAAAAGTGAATATCTTCTATTGACAAGGGGAATACTGGAAACTATAATCATATCTAGTGAGAGAAATCACTGATTAATTTCATAGTCCTCGATAGCTCAATGGTAGAGCACTCGGCTGTTAACCGAGTTGTTGTAGGTTCGAGCCCTACTCGGGGAGTTGTTAAGCGGTTTGATAGACTTCTATCAGGCCGCTTTATAGGTTTGAGGTATTACACAAGGAAACATATAAAAGGAGTAAAGAGAGTATGGGCAAAATTAGTCAGCTTGAGCCAAAGGAAGTCTTTCATTTTTTTGAGGAAATCTGTCAGATACCTCACGGTTCGGGAAATGTGGAGCAAATAAGCGATTATCTTGTGGATTTTGCGAAGGCAAGGAATCTTGAGTATGTACAGGATGAGCTGAAAAATGTGGTCATCATTAAGGAAGCTTCGGCAGGCTATGAATCGCAGGAGCCGATCCTTCTCCAGGGGCATATGGATATGGTTGCGGTGAAAAAGCCCGGCTGTACCAGGGATATGACAAAGGAAGGGCTGGATCTGGAGGTGGATGGAGATTATCTTCTGGCGCGGGATACCACGCTGGGAGGCGACGACGGAATCGCGGTGGCTTATGCGCTGGCCATTCTGGATTCCGACAGCTGCGAGCATCCCCGTCTGGAGGTTATCATAACCGTGGACGAGGAAACCGGCATGGAAGGGGCGAATGGAATTGATCTTTCCATGTGCAGGGGCCGCAGGATGCTGAACCTGGACAACGAAGAAGAAGGCGTACTGCTTACCAGCTGTGCAGGCGGCGCAAGGGTCCACGGCAGGGTTAAAGTGGAGACACAGAAGCTGCAGGGCTATCGGTACCAGGTAGGCGTGGAAGGCCTGCTGGGAGGCCATTCCGGTGCGGAGATTGACAAAGGAAGGGCTAATGCCAATGCCATGCTGGGAAGGCTGATCCATTTTTGCAGAAAAAACGGAGATTTCCGTTTTATGGACATGACCGGCGGCAGTGCGGACAATGCGATCCCTTCCTCTTCCCATGCACAGATTTTTGCCCGTGAGGAGGAGTGTGCGGCACTGGAGGAAAGCCTGAAGTCCTTTGAAGAGATTCTGCGCAGGGAATTTTCCGTTACGGATCCCGGTATTTCAATTACTGTGGCAGGAAAAGAACAGGGCGAATGGGAGGCTTTTACAAAGGAAAGCACTGAAAAAGCAGAAATGCTCCTTTTCATGATGCCCAATGGAATCCAGGCCATGAGCGCGGATATTAAAGGGCTGGTACAGACCTCGCTGAATCTGGGCATCCTGAAAATGGCGGATGGCGTTCTGGAACTGGATTATTCCGTCCGCAGCTCTGTCATGAGCGAAAAACAGATGATTATAGACAAGGTATGCCTGCTTCTGGAATCCCAGGGCGGCACCTATGAGATTTCCGGGGATTATCCGGCATGGGAATACCGTCAGGATTCCGCCCTTCGTGATAAAATGGTGGAAATCTATGAAGAGATGTATGGGAAAAAGCCCAGAATCGAAGCCATTCATGCCGGCCTGGAATGCGGCATCCTGGCGGGCAAGCTGCCTGGCCTGGATTGTGTATCCATCGGCCCGGATATGAAGGATATCCATACGCCTGAGGAACGGCTGAGCATTTCTTCCACCAAACGGGTATGGGATTATGTGCTGGCAGTCCTGAAGAAAAAAGACAATTAAGGAGTTACAATACAAATGATTTTATTTCAATGCGATTACAATGAAGGCGCTCATCCGAAGGTGATGGAAAAAATGCTGGAAACCAATATGGAGCAGACTCCCGGCTACGGTGAGGATGCCCATTGCCGGCATGCGGCGGAGCTGATCAGAAAGGCCTGCGGTGACGATACTCTGGCGGTACATTTCCTGGTAGGCGGCACACAGGCGAATATGACGGTTATAGATGCGGCTCTTCGCTCCCATCAGGGGGTGGTTTCCGCACAGAGCGGACATATCAATGTACATGAAACCGGGGCGGTGGAATCACTGGGACATAAGGTGCTTTCTGTCCCGCACAAGGACGGCAAGCTGGATGCCGGCCAGGTGGAGCAGCTGTATCTTGCCCATATCAATGATGATTCCTTTGAGCATACGGTGCAGCCGAAAATGGTTTACATATCCAATCCTACGGAATACGGGACACTTTATAGCAGGAAGGAAATTGAGGATTTAAGCAGCGTCTGCAGAAAATACGGACTGTATCTGTTTATGGACGGGGCAAGGCTGGGCTACGGTCTGGCGGCGCCGGACAATGAGCTGGATCTTCCTTTCCTTTCGCAGCATTGTGATGTTTTTTACATTGGAGGCACCAAGGTGGGCGCCCTGTTCGGGGAAGCGGTGGTGATAGCCAATGAAGAACTGAAAAAGGATTTCCGCTATTTTATCAAACAGAAGGGTGGAATGCTGGCAAAGGGCCGTCTGCTGGGAATCCAGTTTGAGACGCTGTTTGAGGATAATCTTTATATGGAAATTTCAAAGAATGCGATTCGCCTGGCCGAAAAGCTGCGCAGCGCGTTTCTGGAAAAAGGCTATCCTATGCTGGTGGAGAACAGGACAAATCAGATTTTCCCCATAATTCCGGATGCGGTTCTGGAAAAGCTGGGAGAAAAATATGGATATTGCTATCAGGAGCGTGTGGATGAAACTCACAGCGCGGTAAGATTCTGTACCAGTTGGGCTACTCTGGAAGAAAACGTAGATGAGCTGATAGAGGATTTAAAGAACTTCTGACAATCCGGACTGCGGCAGAGTTTTTCGGGAAGGGAGAGGATAACGCTCCCTTCTCTTTTTTTAATACAATTAAAGGAGAAATCATAATTTATAGTAGTTTTTTCATGACAAATACAAATATATAGTTGCTAAAAAGCCATTCTTAATCACAGTATCATAATAACGTACCTTAGGAAAAAACTGGAAATGGAGAATCGGAATGGCGGCAACACTTGTATTGGTTGAAATCGGAGAACGTCTGCGCAGGCAGAGAAAGAAACTGAAGATGACGCAGGAAGATACAGCGGAGCTTCTGGAAATGTCCACGACTTTTTATGGAGAGATTGAACGTGGAAATAAAAGGCTTTCCATAGAAAAAATTTTGCTGGTTTATGAAAGAATGGGACTGGATCCTACGTATCTTTTAACAGGAGAACTGACTTCTGATAAAACAGTGGTAGAGATTTTCAAGGATTGTCCCAAGGATAAGACACAGGTCCTGGAGCAGATTCTTGAAAATCTGACAAAATTGTATAAATAGTGCAGGCACTTACATGCGGCTGCGGACAGGGTGTTCTGTGTCTTCCAGGAAAAACGGGACAGGCAGGGGCGGGGGGATGGCCATATGTATGGCGCTTCAGGAAAGAAGACCATTTGACCTGAAAGAAGGTAATATGACGAAAGAGGATAGAGGGCCAATGGAGGATAGCAAAAAGTTTTTCGAAGAACTGTATAATGAAGAGTTCGATGAGATAGTAAGGTATGTCCGCCGAATGCTCACCGACAGCAACGCGGTTGAGGATGTTGCGCAGGAGACCTTCTATGAATTCTACAGAAAGCGGAAGGAACTGGTGAATCATCCGAATATCCACGGTTGGCTCCGCATCACCGCCAAAAACAAGGTGATGAAGTGGGAGGAAAAACAGAGAAAGTACAGTCTTGATTTTGATTTCCTTCTGGATAATGCTACGTTGGGAAACGGGAGCAGGGTGGATGATTTCAAGATGGTGGAGGCCTATTCCACTGTCGGTGAGATCCTGTCGGAGGAAGAGCTGGAGCTTCTCCGGTGCTATTATGAATATGGGTATACATCGCAGGAAATGGCGAAGAAGCTGGGGATTACCGAGAACTGTTTTAAGGTCAGGATTTTGAGAATGAAGCAGAAAATACGCGGCAGTATGCTTCTGCCGTTTTTATTCAGTGTCTGCAATCTTACATTTCAGCTGATTACTTCCATAGGAGACAAGTTATGACACAGGGAAAAGGGAAACGTGATGAAAAGTTAATTGAGGAACTGTATGAAAAGCTGTACTGGTACACCTATGAGGCCAGCGAGGAGGAATTTGACGATAAAGAGGTGGACGCTATCGTAAGGCTTCTTGATGTGCTTGATCCGAAGGAGGATGATCCGAAGTTTCCCTCGGATCCGGAGGCGGCGTTTGAGAGGTTTAAGAGCCGGTATGGGCTGGAGGAGGAGTTTGCGGAGGCGGACGCGGAAGCCGAAGAGGCGGCGTCCGGTAGCGGCATGGGTATGGCGGCGGCCGCAGATGCAGATGTAAATGCAGAAGCTGCGGGCGGCGGTGAGGAGGAAGCTGCGGTTCGTTTTGGCGGGACGGACAGTATTGTGTTGGATGTGGAGCCTGGAGCTGACAGTGAGCCGGATAATGGCGATGTTATGGAATCCAGGGAAAATGGTAAGAAGAACGGAGTGAAGTGGAGGAGGAGGCTGGTTCGGATCGCTACCGGTGCGGCGGCCTGCCTGGTTTTGATGTTGTCGGTGAATTTCGGGAGTTATGCTTTGAAGAAGAAATCGTTCTTTGAGGTGGTTAGGGACGAGGTTGGGCGGACGAAGGTTACGGTTACTGGGAATGTGGATGGGATTGATGATGCGAGTGGATCTGCTGTATATTATAGTGGATGGAATGAAATAGAGAGTATAGTTGGTAAGCAACTATTAAAGCCACAGTATATGCCAGAAAACTTTAAAATGGAAAATATATGTATAGATAGTATGGAGTCTAAAAAAGCTATAATAGCGAGATATAATTATCAAGAACTTTATATACGAATAGAAATCGATATATATGAAAGAGATTATTCTGAGAACATATTGTCCTTTGACAGTGAATGGGAAAAAGTTGATGAATCAAATGATGGTAAGGTTCAGTATTATAAAAAGAACGAACAATTAGAGGCTTATTTTTTAGATGGTCAGGAGATTTATATTGTAAATACTAATGTAGATATAACAGAATTAAAACGAATCATTAATAATTTTAAATTATAATCATTACAAAAGGCAGCTATTATCCTTTAAAAGGGAGATAGCTGCTTTTTGTAACTTTTCTATAGATTGGTAGAATAATTATAAGAAGAATTCATTAGGAGGAAGTTTTTCGAAAGTAAGGAGAAAAGATGAAAAAAAGATTAAGAGTATTTATTTCATTAGTTTTGGTCGGAGTAGTATTAGCAAAACCAACTAATTTGGAGGCTTCAGATAGTAGCACTGATTTTATTGATATTCCTGTTGAACAAATCGATATTAAGGCATCTTCAGAAAATGAAACTACCGTTTTTGCAGAAGAATCCTTAGCCTCTTGTGATTTGGGCATTGGGATTAATAAGAATGGTGTAGGAGTTACATTTACTACTCGAGCAACTACAGAAGCAACAGAAATCGGTTGTAAAGATATTGTGCTTCAAGAAAAAACAACATTAGGTTGGAAGGATATTACAATAAGAGATCATTATACATATGATTCTGATTATTATATGGGATCGGTAGTATACTTGAAAGCTGAAGTTGGAAAAACCTATCGAGTATATTGTACTCATTATGCAATTATAAATGATGAGGAGTATACATTATACAATATTACTGATTCTATAGTATACAATTAATACTGAAGATGCTTCTTAATGAATTCTTGTTTTTATGCGATACAGCATTTATATATTAACTGTTAATTGTTAGGGAAATATGTAAATGCTGTATTACTTTGCGATAAGATGAAAATGTAATATTTTATATTATTTGTTTTGTATATTTGCACCATTAATATATTGTGGTGAAATTTATGCGTTTATCCTGAACATAGATAGAATAAGACTGTAGCAGCAAGGCTGCAGCAGGGATTGATTTCCCTCTGAAAATGTTCTATACTTTTATAGAATTTATAAAGAAATATAAAAAATTCCCATAAAAAGTTATAAAAGAATTGTTCTGAAAATTAGGAGAAATGAAAAAATAAAACACTGAAAAACAGTTAATCCGCTGTCAGTCGTCATATGAGATATATCGGTGTATCCGGCAGCAGGCATACCTCAATATGGTGAGAAAGAAAAGGTCTGTGTCGTAAACAGAGGGGATGGAGGGGGATATATTGCAGCGCAATGAGGGGAAACAGACATTTCATAAAATCAGGAACAGCAGTGAACCCCGATTCAGGAGCTTCTTGAAGGAAAACTTCTTAAAGGGGAGTTCTTTTAAGGAGCCCATCAAAAGGGGGAAATTTTTATCTGGAAACTCCTTAAAGGTTAGATTTTTACAAATCCTTATAGTAAGCATTCTTCTGTGCCTTATTCTTATTTTTATCGTAATCCGTTTTTCCTGGACGATCGCCCAGCGTTCCCGTGTGGAAAATTCACTCACCGCGGCGCTTCAGGATATTATCAGCCGTGTTGATTCCGAATATAATGAGATATTGCAGGTTTCACAAAACATGACTCCTACAGGACTGATTGGAGAAAAGTATGATTCCTTTCTTTCGGGAAGCATACAGTATGACAGAATTAATGATTATAGTTTATTTGCAAACAGCCTGAACATTGCAACCTTTGGAACCGAAAATATCCTGCTTTCAGTCTATTTTTCTGAGAAGGAACAGGATAACGGTTCTAATGAAATTATTTTTTCCAGTTTTCCGGTGTCCGAACATTTCGAACCAGAGGGCCTGCCGGTTCTCATTAAGACGGATGAGATAGTATTCCAGCCGGTACATGAAACGTATAATAATATTCTGAATAAGGATGTGGTTTCAGTAATGCGGCCCATCGTGTTCAGTAACGGTTTGGAGGCTGTCATTTATCTGGAGGCGAAGACGGATGTGCTTTCTTCGCTGCGGAATAAATCGGAGCTGGAGAAAACAGCGTATGCTTTTCTTCAGCTGGATTCTGAGAACCGGGTAATCTACAGCAGTTCGGATAATTTTCCTGTAGGAACATCCGTTGCGGTAGATGATGAAGGAATGATTAATCAGAATCAATACATAGGTGTTGCGGAAAACAGCAGATATGGTTTTTCTTATGTCCTTTTGCTTCCATTTAATGAATATTCCCATCAGACCAATCAGTGGCTGATCTGGATTTTTATTGCAGTATTTATTTCTTTTGCAATTCTTGCCATTGTTACGTTTTCACAGATTTGGCTGCTATCCCGGCCTCTTAAAGCATTGGAAAATGAAATGGCATATTTCAGCGATGGTAATTTTGAAATATCGGAATACCACTTTAACCTGAAGGAATTTGATCATCTGTTTGAAGTGTTTAACCGGATGAAGCAGCAGATTAAGTCACTGATGGATAAAAACCAGCAGCAGATGAAGGAAAAGTCGTTGCTGGAGCTGGAAAAACTGAAATACCAAATCAATCCCCATTTTCTAATGAATGCACTGAATACGGTACGCTGGATGGCAATTGCAGAAAAGGCAGAGGATATTTCATCCTATGTGAACCGGCTGGGCTATATCCTGTCTTATTCGCTGGGAAAAATTGATTATGTAACGACCCTGCGCACTGAGCTGCGCGCTCTTGAAAATTATCTGGAGCTGCAGCAGACAACCTATGATTTTGACTATATTATGGATGTGGAGGAAGGAGATTACCTGGATCAGGAATGCGCGCGCTTCATTCTTCAGCCAATTGCGGAAAATTCCGTCTGCCATAATATGGACGAGTTCGGCCATCTGTGGGTAAAAGTGTGGCAGGAAGCGGATCAGATACATATTACGCTTACTGATGATGGAAAAGGGTTCGTGCTGACTCCGGAGAATGAGGTGGAAAATCCGGAAGAAAGCCGGAAAAATAAAGGAATAGGGCTTCGGTATCTGAAAATGACATTGGACGCAGTGTATGGGGAGCGGGCTAAGCTGCGGATTGAAAGCTCGGCCGGAAAAGGAACTGTGGTTAAAATTATTTTACCGAAGGGTGATGCTCATGTATCGAGTGCTGATTGTTGATGATGATAAACTGGCCAGGAAAGGGTTGATATCCATTGTTCCCTGGGAGGAGTGCGGTTTTACGGTTGTTGGGGATGTGGCCAATGGAGCGCTTGCCCTGGATTTCATTGAACAGAATGAAGTGGATCTTGCCGTTGTGGATCTGGCGATGCCGGTGCTGTGTGGGCTGGATTTTATACGAGAATGTAAGCTGAGAAGGCCGGAAATAAAATATGTGGTTCTGAGCTCGCATGAAAGCTTTGATTATATTCAAAAGGCGCTGCGGCTGGGTGTCTGTGACTATATCTCCAAGCTGCAGCTGGATCAGGAGGATTGTGCGGAAATCTTCCGGCGGATTGCTTCACAGATGGATTCCCGGGCGACGGCGGAAAGCTCTCCCAGAGAAAGCAAAAAAGAGCTTATTGATGGATTTTGTGATGAAATCAGTGCATTACACTGTATTTATAACAGGGAAGAAATGGAGGTCTTAAGGGAAAGGACGGCGGCCGCACAGCTGAATGAAATCGAACGTTACCGACTTTTACTGCATATGTTGCGTACTGTTTCCCAGAGCTTTGAGGTGCATCTTTCTGAGGATGATTTTGATTTTCATGATAGTCAGATGGAGTGGATGCCGCAAATGAGGGAGAAGCTGATTGACAGTATCCGCCGTCAGGAAAATAATCAGCGTATCGAGAGCCTTATACTGGTTGCTGCAGATTATATCCTGGAGCATCTGACCGAAAACGAATTAAAAACCGAAGATGCGGCGGATTCCATAAGCATGTCACGCAGCTATTTCTCTACCAGCTTTAAAAAATATACCGGTTTTTCCGTGAATGGTTTTATACGGAAGGAGAGAGTGGAGCTGGCAAAGAAAATGGTCAGGGAAAACTACAGCCTGTCCTTTTCTGAGGTGTCTTATCAGGTAGGCTACCGGGATGAAAAATATTTTGCAAAGGTATTCCAGCTCAGGGAAGGCATTACATTTTCTGAGTATAAGAGGGCGCTTTCTGATAAATAATGATTGGGTATATTGTACAGTATTTTGCCGGGAAATAATAAACAGGGGTATTATGTTACAGCCTTACAGAGACGTTTGTTCGCAGTGGAAAGAACAAACGTCTCTGTTTTATATATTTGTTCTGTTTTTTTAGAAAATTATTTACAAATGACATATATGTCTATGCAATTGTTCTATAAAATGGGGGCGTTTGCTGGTTACGTATGGGTAAAATAAATAATAAAATAAAGACAGAAAAACAACAGTAACTTTATTTTACACAATAATGGAGAAAATCCTCTGCTCGTACAGAAGTCGTATTTTCTCCGCATAAACAGGGAGGTTTACAATGAAAAAGAAAAAACTTGTTTCCATGTTACTTGCAGGCGCAATGACATTTTCATTGCTTGCGGGCTGCGGTTCAAAGCCAACAGATGCGGGAACTGCAGATGTTCCGGCTTCAGAGGTTGAGGGAGGTTCCGTATCGACAGAAACAGCCGGTTCACAGGAAGCCGCATTTCAGAAATTCCCGGAGGTTGTGGAGGTTCATATCGGGCAGGGCGTCAGTCCCACAGATACGCTGCCGGAAGGACTGAGCGTGGAGAATAACCAGTATACGGATTATCTGCTGGAGAATTTCAACATTAAGGTAGTAGTGGATTGGACTGCAGCCAGCGGCAACGATTATACACAGAAGGTGGCGCTTTGCATCGCCAGCAATACGCTGCCTGATGCAATGACAGTTTCCAGGGAGTATATGTTGAAGGCGGCAAGAAGTGGTCAGCTGTATGATATTACCGACCTGTTCCAGCAGATGCAGTCTCCTCAAGTGAAGGAGGTAATGGAATCTACGGGTGGAGAGGCAATCAAAGAAGCCAGCGTGGATGGCCGGCAGTATGCAATTCCAGCAACTGAAGTGGAGACAGCAGGAATACAGGTTATCAATATTCGCCAGGACTGGCTGAATGAATGTGGACTGGAAGCACCGAAAACATTGGATGATGTAGAGAATATAGCAAAAGTATTTGCGGAAAAGAAGCCTGCAGGCGAGGATACAATACCGATTGCCGGTCCTGATAAAAATACCAACTGTTATACAACTTTCCAGGAAACAGCGACTACTACAGGCGGTTTCGACGCCGTATTTTCAGCTAATGATTGTTATCCAGGTATCTTTTTGAAGGATGAGAACGGAAATGTGACTTATGGAACGGATAGCGCGGCAACGAGAGCAACCCTGGAACGTCTGGCCGACTGGTATCAAAAGGGATATATCGATCAGGAAATGGGGACAAGGGATTCTACAATCGAACTGATTAATTCCGGAAAGGTCGGAATGTTTTTTGGAGCCTGGTGGGTATCCGGTTACGGCATCGGGGATGCATACAGAAATGATCCCACGGCGAACTGGCAGGCATATCCCATTTATACGGATGATAATAAATATTATGTAAAGGCAGGCTCTGCCACCACTGGCTATTGTGTAATCAATAAAAATGCTTCTGAGGATGTGGCGAAAGCGGTTATTATTATGGCTAACGTATTGCTCAGAGACGAGAGCAAGTTTGATGTATCTGAGCAGCCCTTGGATTTCTGGCCGGTAAGAACGCTGATGGCTCCGGCGGATGAGTGTGAATATACCTATCACGAATTGATTAACGTACTGGATGGAAAAACTTCTCCCGAGGATTATCAGGGTATTTCCAGTGCATACAAGCTGCTGGCCAACGATGTTTCCGTGGTAAAGGATGTTGTTCCAGGCTATGAGAGTGGAAAACAGCTTTCTATTGAGGACTTCAGCATGGAGAACTTCGGTGATTTCCAGAGAATGTATTCCCTGCTTATCGGTGACAGGCCTTATGCCACCACGACTGTTGACAAGAAGACCCGCAGCTGTGTTTTCAGCCAGACACCAACTATGGAGAGCAAGTGGTCCAATCTTCTGTCTATGGAAAAGGAAATGGTTATGAAGGTAATCACTGGAAAATCCGATATCAGCGCTTATGATGAATTCATTAAAAAGTGGAAAGCGGAAGGCGGAGATACGATTCTGCAGGAAGTAGCCGAGCTTCAATAGGCTTTAAGAAGGATTGCAGCCCTGCTGTAATCCTTCCTTCTTTCAATCAGAAGCAATATAAATATTTACATGGAGGAATCTTATGAAAACTGCTCTTATGCATCTGCAAAAGCCTGGCAGGAAAAGAAAATCCACAACCTTTCTGAATTATAATATCATGGTGGGCGTTGGAATGCTCTGGCTGATTTTATTTAATATTGTTCCCATGATAGGCATTGTAATGGCTTTTGAAAATTATGATCCGGTAAAAGGTTTTTTCCGGTCTGATTTTATCGGCCTGGAAAATTTTCAATACCTCTTTTCTATGAGCGACAGTAAACGTGTTATAGTGAATACCGTAATTATTGCTGTATCAAAGCTTGTACTAAACGTAATTGTACCTCTTGCTTTTGCACTTCTTCTGAATGAAATAAGAAAAATGAAATTTAAGAAGATCGTTCAGACGGTGGTTTATCTGCCCCATTTCCTTTCATGGGTTATTCTGGCGAGTATTTTTCTGGAGCTGTTCAGCTTCCGGGGGGCTTTTAATACGATAGTGTCTGCTTTTGGCGTGGAGCCTAAGATTTGGTTTGCGGAAGAAAAATATTTCAGGCAGCTGGTTATTTTTTCTGATGTATGGAAGGAATTTGGATATAATGCGGTTATTTACCTGGCGGCTTTGACAGGCGTCAGCCAGGATCTGTATGAAGCCGCAGCCATAGACGGCTGCAGCAGGCTGAAGGCCGTGTGGCATATTACGCTGCCGGGAATTGCGCCGACGATCGTCGTGGTAGCTGTCCTGGGATTAGGGAATGTCCTGAATGCAGGTTTCGATCAGGTATTTAACCTGTACAGCCCACTTGTCTATTCCACGGGAGATATTCTGGATACCTGGGTTTACCGGATGGGATTATTGAATGTGCAGTTCTCACTGGCTACGGCAGCAGGCCTGTTTAAATCCGCAATCAGTTTTATCCTGATTGTGGTGTCCTATATCATTGCATACAAGGCTGCAGATTATAAAATTTTCTGAGTCCGTCGGTTCGCGAATACAATTTATATTTGTAAAGGAGAATACATATGATCCAAAGTAAATCAATAGGAAGCAGAATATTTAATGTATTTAACGTCATTCTTATGACGCTGCTGTCCGTTTCCTGTATTTATCCTCTCTGGTATGCCTTCTGTTTATCCGTTTCCAGTAAATCGGCTGCAAACTCCGGGTTGGTTACTTTTTATCCCGTGGGCTTTTCACTGGCTTCCTACCAGCAGATTATGGGGGATACGCAGTTCTTCCGTTCATTTCTGATATCCGTGGAAAGAACGGTCCTAGGCACAATTGTAACCATGCTGATACTGATTATTTTTGCCTATCCGTTATCTAAGCCGGCCTCAGAATACAGGCCTAAGAACGTGATTATGTGGATAGTCATTTTCTGTATGCTTTTTAACGGAGGGACCATTCCCTGGTATATCACCATGGTAAAATACGGACTGATTGATAATATATGGGGACTGGTATTGTGCGGCGGCCTGCCGGTTTTCAATTTGATTCTGCTGATTAATTTTTACAGGGGGATTCCGAAGGAGCTGATAGAAGCGGCACAGGTAGACGGTGCAGGGGAGTGGAGAATACTATTCCGGATCGTGGTTCCCTGTGCGATTCCTGTTCTTGCCACATTGATTCTGTTCACCAGCGTGGGCTACTGGAATGAATTTTTCCAGGGGCTTGTGCTTTCCAGCGGGGAACGGCATTATCCGCTGCAGACCTATATCAAGCAAATGGTGGTCAGCATACAGACGACCAATCTGTCTATGGATCAGATCGAGAAGATGGATAAACTTTCCAACAAATCTCTGGATGCGGCAAAAATCTTCATTGCAATGATACCCATGCTGGTCGTGTATCCTTTTTTACAGAAGTACTTTGTAAACGGTATTATGCTTGGTGCCGTGAAAGAATGACAAAAGCCTGCAGGATACAATTATTAGATATGGAAGCTCTGTCCGCTGTAAAGCGGCAGAGCTTTTTTAAGCATCCATAAGATGCGCTTTCATCCATTCCGCCGACCTTTCCAGCCCCTCCACGGTTTTCGTTTCCAGAACCAGGCGGGCATGGCATTGGAGGGCAAGATGCAGATACTTCTGCAGGGCGATTTCCCCGGCGCCAAGGGGAAGGTGATTTTTTCCCGCCGTGGCGTCGTGGAAATGAAAATGGTGCAGCCTGTCTCTGCGGCTGATTATTATCGGCTCATCCTTATGATTGATGCAGTAATCATGTCCGATATCAAAGGTCAGCGCGAATACGGTGCTTTCCAGCAGCAGATCCAGCGCCAGAAGCTGAAAATCCGTGTAGCCGCTGCTGTTTTCAATGCAGATTTTAAGGTTGGACGCTCCGACATTATTCTCGCAGGTTTCCCGGAAAAGCCGGATGCTCTGTAAATATTGCTCCCTGTATTGCTCGTACAGAAATATTTTCCTGTCGGGAAGCGTAAAATACACGCCTTCGGACAAATGCATATTAAGCACTGGGATATTCAGCCTGCGTGCAATACGGATTGTTTCCAATACCGTGCGGGTATAGGCTTGAGCGACAAACAGGTTGAAATCGCTGACATTCAGGTTTTCGTCCAAATGTATGGTAAAATAAATACCGTATCTCTTCGCAGCTGCTTCCAGTCTGTCAGTATCTAAGCTGACAGTCTGGTATTGGGGGAGATTCATATTCAGCTCCACAAACTGAAGCCCAAGCTTAGAACATAGTGCGGCACAGTCTTCAATTTCGGGTAACTCGATGAGCGTTGGCATGCCTATATCAATCATAATTCCACCTTGCCGGACAAAAGCCGCTTTCCTGTTTTCTTTTCATTGTATCAAAAAGCAGGGAAAAATACAGCAGCTATGGTGAAAGCTCTTTTTGAGAAAAAATAAGCCGTACCAGAACCGCTTGAGGTAGAATAATTAACAAAAATATTTTATAATGAATGCGGATGGTAATTTTCGAAGATAAAGCTTATCCGGCCTGTGGCCGCAGCGGTTGCGGTGCCGAAAAGGAAAGGAATACGGCAGAGGACATGTTAAAATCATATATTGCTTTTGACCTGGAAACCACAGGTCTGAGCCCGGAGACCAATGAAATTATTGAAATCGGCGCGCTGAAAGTGCAGGACGGGAAGGTTCAGGAACGATTTATGGAATTCATAATGCCGCGCGAGCCTATTTCCGCAAGAATCACGGAGATTACCGGAATTACCAATGAGATGGTGGCCGACGCCCGCAGACGGGAGGAGGTGATTCCTGCGTTTCTGGATTTCTGTGGGAATGAAGTGCTGGTGGGGCATAATATTATTTTTGATTACAGCTTTATGAAAAACCAGGCGGAGCTTTTGGGGCCGTCTTTTGAGAAGCAGGGGATTGATACCCTGAAAATTGCCCGGCGCGTCCATAAAAATATGGAATCGAAAAGCCTGGAGGCCCTGTGCGCCCATTATGAGATAGACAATAAGGCGGCACACCGGGCATATCATGATGCTTTGGCAACGGCAAAGCTGTATCAGACGCTTGCTCATTATTTTGAAGAAAGAGAACCTCGGGTTTTTAAACCGGCGCCCCTGAACTGCAGCGGGAAGGGGAGGACGGAGTTCCCCGCCAGCCCGAAGCAGGTGGCATTCCTGGCGAGGCTGGCGGCACAGAAAAAGATAAAAATCAACTGGAATCCGGAAACGCTGACGAAAAGCGAGGCTTCCCGGCTGATAGAGCTTATTTTGTCGGGAGGGCAGCCGTAATCCGGAAAGTACAGACTGTTTTGGCGCGGGGAGAGGATTACCTTGTGAGGCAGTAAATGAGGATGGCCTGCTGTACCTCAAGCAGGTGTTTCTTAAATTCATAGCCCACGAAGTATTCGGAGTCCAGGGCGTCGGCGGAGACTTCCCTGCCCCGGGAAAAGGGAGGACAGGGATTGAGCAGGGCGCCTTTGTTGGCCATTTCCATAACTGCCCTGGTTACCTGGCAGTTTTTGAAGGCCGCGGGAGCATCCGGGGGCAGGGAATCCGTACATATGATGTCTTTTCCCCGGATGGCCTCCGTAATAGTATCAAAGGCTGTAATGTGCTCCATTTCCCAGCCCTTTGGACAGCACTGCGATAAATCAAAGCCCATGACAAGTGAGGCTTCCTTCCATGCCAGGCCGATGTTGCCGTTTTCACCGCAGAACAGGTAGCTGTCTTTTAGGAAATCTTTTCTCCGTTTGGAAAGGGCATACATATCTGCGATGATCTCGCAGGGATGGTTGCTGTCGGTCATGGCGTTGATCACGGGGATATTGGAATGCTGCGCCAGTTTTTCAAGGAGGCGGATATCCTTGTGCCTGACGATAAGGGCGTCGGCCCAAAGACTGAGATAGCCGCAGACATCCTGCAGCGCCTCTTTTTTATCCAGGGCTTCAGGCGGGAACAGGATGGGCTGGCCGCCCAGCAGGGAGATGCCTTTTTCAAAGGTAACTCTTGTGCGGATGCTTGTTTCGGGGAAAAACATGACAATACTTTTTCCCTTCAGGATATTTGCGTATTTTCCCTGCCGGATTTCATCTGCGATGTGAAAGATATCCATAATGTCCGTTGCTGTGTGGTCGGTAAGTCTTATCATGTGCTTCATGGCGGATTCCTCCTGTGATTGTGAGTTTAGCGGGCGGCGATATCATTGATAAAAGGGCGAAAGTTGCTAAGTGGCGGTATCGGAACAGAATGCCGGGCTTAGGGCCGGCTGTTTTGGAGGTTGGTAGTTGCTCCGTGTATTCAGCGGCCTGTCCCCACGGTCGATAATATTTGTACTATAGAAGATGTATCAGGCCTTGTCAAGGCGCGTGTCATTGATACATGGTATTCGCTTATTATTATGCTTGTAAACTGTCTCATCCCTTGTGCTGCAATGTATTATTCCTGCCAGTGTGTTACTCTTAGTTAGAACCAGCTAACATTATAGCCGGGAAAAGAGATTCACAGGCGGCTGTCAGGAGAAAGGGGGTGTATCCGGTATGAAAATTATGGTTATCGGTACAGGGGTTATCGGCAGTTATCTGTGCCATGTATTATGGGAAAATGGTCATGAGGTAACGGTGTTGGCACGCGGCGCAGGGAGGAGGGTGAGGTAATCTGTGTGCGTTTCGGTATCTCACATTTATCCTGCGGTTTTCTGCACAGCATGCCGGATGAAGGGACGAAAACTGTGTTTTCCAGCATTTTTACGGGAAAATATCAGCCGGTTTATGTTTCATATATGGATGGCTGGTATAAAGCCACCTGGCGTTTATCCTGCCGATATGCTATGTCTGCTATGCGCTGGACTGTAATCTGACGAAAATCAGGGGGAAACAGCTGGATCTTATGATGGATGCCGCAGGGGAGGGCTATGCAATGCTGGCGGCGCTGGGGGGCCTGTTTTGTCGGAGGGGAGTGAAAAGGTCTTTGCGCCGGGATGGGAGGAACTGCGGAGAGCACTGTAATAATGGGAAGTGGAGTTTGGTTAAGATGATTTAAAGAGATTGTAACGAAGATTGGGGGCCGTTGAAAGAGCGGCAGAAAAAGGAGGGGCAATATGAGACATTCATGTTTTACGGTTTCGGGGAAACCATTTTTTTCATTAGGAGGACAGGTACATAATTCTTCGTCCTATCCGATTGGAGGGATTGGGGAAGGAAAAGCAGGGGAGGATGCGGAAAGGTCGTTCCAAAGCGTCAGGGCAATCGGGGGAAATACGATAGCGGTCCCTGTGTGCTGGGATGCGTTTGAGCCGGAGGAGGGCGTGTATAATACCAGCTACGTCCATGCGATTATTGATGCTGTCCGCAGCCATGGACTGCATGGAATCCTGTTATGGTTCGGCACCTGGAAAAACGGGCAGATGGAATACACGCCGGCCTGGGTGAAGAAGGATCGGGAACGTTTTCCGAGGGTGCGGTGTAAGGACGGCACGGAAACCACGGTGCTTTCCCCTCACAGCAGGAATAACCTGGAAAAAGATGCGGAAGCTTTCTGTGAGCTGTTGAAGATTCTGAAAGATTATGATGAAAAAAGAGAAACCATTATAGCGGTTCAGGTGGAAAATGAACCGGGTATTTTTGCAGCGACCAGGAGGGATTTCAGTGAGCAGGGGACGGCTGCTTTTTCCAGGGAGGTGCCGGAGGCTATCAGGCTGCTGGCGCAGTCGCAGGATGCGGGCGCCATACATGAAAGCTGGCTGAAAAACGGCGGTGTCAGCACGGGAAGCTGGAAGGAAATGTTTGGCGCCTTCGGCGCAGAGCTTTGTACGGCATGGGCGATTGCTTCCTATATCGATGAAATCGCGGCCAGAGGGAAAGCGGTCAGGGATATTTTCATGTATACCAATGTGTGGATGGACAGGAACAGCATGCACGGCTGGAATCTGGCCGGGCTGGAATATCCCTGCGGAGGGGCGGTTTCCAAGTGCCTGCCGCTGTGGCAGTGTGTATGCGGCCATCTGGATGCCCTGTGCCCGGATATTTACGAGATGAACCCTGACACGGTACGCAAAGCCTATGACATTTATGACGGGAAGGAAAAAGGCTGGCCGCTTTATGTGCCGGAATCGGGGCTGACAAGCGTGAACGCTGCATGTATGTTTGGCGCGGTGGGTGAGCACAAGGCCGTTGGATATCATGTGTTCGGCATAGAAAGCTGTCTGGATGAGAGTGGGGAGCTGAAGGCTTCCGCTGTCCCGATCATGCATTCCTTTGCCATGCTGAAGGCGGCATCGGAGCTGTTGTATGATGGCAGGGTGCGGCAGACTGCTGTTTTCTGCCAGAGCCTGGGGCAGGACTCACAGTACATGGAAATCGCGGGCCGCAGATGCCGGGTTTCCTTTGCGGGTGTGGGAACAGATTATGCCGGCTGGGTGCCGCTTGATTACCATCATAACCGGGATTTGGAGGGGTTGAACCGTCTTCCGGCCAGCCTGGCTGAGGAGACGGCAAGAGGAATGCTGTTTTGTATGGCGGAGAATGAATTTTATCTGGTGGGGCATAAGGTAAGACTGTTTTTTACCGGTGCTGAGCCGGAGGACGGATCGATACCGGTTAACTGGCTGAACGGACAGCATCTGGCTCACAATATGGAGTTCCTTTGCCTGGAGGAAGGGCATTTTGAGGAGGGCCGTTTTGTGGTGGACAGAGTGAGGTCAGGGGATGAGGCGAGACATGGGATCTGGGCGCAGTATGACTGCGGAGTGGTGCATTTTATTTTAAATTAAAATTGTGCGGGATTGTGACAAAATGCAATTGAGGTTCTGCAGAATGCGTGATGATATAAATTTTTTGCCTTTATCGTTCTTGGGAAAATGACGGAATGATAATTTCCTTCGGAAATAACCGAAAACCGAAGTGGAAACTCCGGAACGGTTATGTTATGATTTAACCATCAAATCAACAGCGCGATTTTTTATCACAGACAAGGAGTGTCAGCTATGGCTAAGAAAGTATCTGAACTATCGGCGGACGAATTTAAGAAAACGTTCCCAATCATTTTAAAGGAGTACAATACAAGTTATAAGGACTGGTATGAAAGCGAGAAGAAAATTATTTTAGATGCTGTAAATGCCGAGGATGTTGTGCGGATGAACCATATTGGGAGCAGTGCTGTCGAAGGTGTCATAGCGAAACCTACAATAGATATGCTGCTTGAGATTGATGGCTGCTGTAATGTAACCAGGCTGGTTGATGCTTTAAAGGCGATTGGATATGGGGAGGCAATTTTTATCCGGTGGGATGACCCGATGAAATTACTGCTTGGGAAAGGCTATTCCATTGATGGGTATGAAGAAAGGGTTTTCCATCTCCATGTGAGATACCTGGGGAACTGGGATGAGTTATATTTTAGGGATTACCTGATTGCGCATCCTGATGTGGCGGCGGAATACGGGAAGCTGAAGGAAAATATACTGAGCGATATTGAAAGTGGGAAAATACGGCGCATTGTAGACGGAAGGCCCAACGGCTATTCGGAAGCGAAACTGAAGTTTGTTGAAAAGTATTCGAAGGCCGCAAAAGAGGAATTCCGGAATTGCTACAGCCCCAGGGCAATCCTTTCGCCTTCCGCTGACAGTACAGGAACGTATTGATTTTGGCAGTAAGAGTAAACGTATTGAAACTTTTGCAGATTTCGGTGAAAAGGCTTCGGATGGGAACGATGAATATGTAACAGGGCAAGGGGGATATCCTAAACGATATCCTCTTTGTTGTTATATAATGAATTATTAAAGGCCGGCAGTTTCTTCAGGTAAATACTTCAGAAACTGATTGACAAAGCAGGTCGGTGGTTATAGACTAAAGGAAAGAAGGTCTATAACCACCGACTTATTATATCAGGGAGGATTTTTTATGGAGTATCTGAAATTATGTGACAGTGATTATCGTTTTATGCTGATTGTATGGGAGAATGCGCCGGTGAATTCAGGAGAACTGGTAAAACTGTGCGCAGGTCAGCTGGGATGGAAAAAATCAACCACTTATACGGCAATAAAAAAGCTTTGTGATAAGGGCTATATTACCAATGAAAATGCGGTGGTTTCCGTTGTGATCCCAAGGGAGCGGGTACAGAAGGAGGAAACGGAATATTTTGTGGAGCGTACCTTTGGAGGCTCCCTGCCCCAGTTTGTGGCCGCTTTCCTTGGGGGGAAAACGCTTTCGGAAAAAGAAGCGGAAAGCATTAAGGCATTAATCGATGCACATAAAGAGGAATAGGAGGGATTGTTTATGGCAAGCGGATTGTTTTCACAGCTGATCTCCATGGGAATGACGGCATCCTGGGTGATCCTTGTGGTACTGGCCGTCCGGCTGTTGTTTCAAAGGCTGCGGCTTCCTAAGAAATACTCCTATTATCTGTGGGCGGTTCCGGCGCTCCGGCTGATATGCCCGGTTTCGGTTTCTTCCGCATTCAGCCTGTTTAATGTTGATTTTATCGGGCGGAAGGCTGCGGGGATTGCAGCGGCGGTGGAATGGCTTACCGCGGGAGGAAGTGCTGCGGGAGTTGCAAAGAGAGCCGGTGCCGGCCTGGCTTCCGGGGCGCAGGGAATGGCACAGGGGGCAGGAGCTGCGGCAAACGCATTAAACGCAGGGGGAACTGTGGCTGCGGGTACAGCCGGTGTGGATATAGCCGGCGCGGCAGGAAATTCCACCGGAAATATACCGGCCGGTGCGGCTGAAGGTATGATGCAGAAGGTTCTGGACGGCATCACAGGAGGAAGTGTGAGCGCGGCAGATTTGCTGCGTATAGCATCGTGGGTTTGGCTGGCCGGGCTGGCAACGATTCTTTTATACAGCCTGTTTTGCTGGCTGCGGCTCAGAAGGACGGTACATATGGCGGTCCGCCTTCAGGACAATGTTTATGAATGCGGCAATATCAGTTCACCCTTTGTCCTGGGGCTGTTTGGGCCAAGGATTTACCTTCCTTTCCGCCTGAGTGAACGGGAACGGGAGTATATTATCCGCCATGAAGAGTTTCATATCAGAAGAAAAGATGTTTACGTCAAGGCACTGGCATTTTTTCTGGCCGCCGTATACTGGTTCCATCCGTTTGTGTGGCTTGCTTTTTTCTGCATGGGGCGGGATATGGAGATGAGCTGTGATGAGCACGTTCTGGTGGAGATGGGAAGCGAAATCAAAAAGGATTACAGCCTTTCGCTGCTTTCCTTTGCATCCAACAGACGGCTGCATCCCGCCGGTCCCCTTTCTTTTGGGGAAAAGGATGCAAAAAGCCGCGTAAAAAATATCCTTGGTTTCCGTAAGCCAGGCGTATGGGCTGCCGTTGGAGGAACGCTTATGATTCTTGTTATCGCCGCCGTATGCCTGACCAATGGGACGGGCGGCGCGGATGGAGCGGGGACAGACAAAGCAGAAATAAACGGCACAGAAATAAACAGCGCAGGAATAAACGGAACGGAGGAAACGGCCGGAACCCCTGAAACGGCCGGAACTGTGAACTATACTGAGGATGGTCAGCCAGAGTCATCCATGTCACAGGAGGGGAGCCGGGAAGATACGGTACTGCCCGATATTCATGAGGTGATGGGCAGGGTATTTGAAAATTGCTGGAAGAGCCGGAGGATGCTTTCCTTTGGTGATGTGGTTCCGGAGGACGGGGATTATATGGTACGGCTGGCCGCAACAGAGGACGGGCTTTATGAGGCATACGGCTGTGTCAGCCCGGAATACGGTTATCGGGGCATTTACATGAATTTCCGTCTGGATGGAATGGACAACATTAATGAAGTGGATGCGGAGTGGGTGAATTTGTATGACGGCCCGAAGCTTTCTGCCGGGGATTATGACGGAGATGGAAGAGACGAGGCGGCGCTTGCTTTTTTGGTAGGAAGCGGAACGGGGCTGTATCTGGAAAAGCTCCTGGTATTTGAAACTTATGATACCGCGCATATGGATCCTTATGAGCTGAGCGGTGAAAAGCTGGAGGAGGAAATCGGCAGGCTGCTGGATTATCGTGTGGATACGGAAAAAAAGACCGTGGACATTACGGAGCGGGAAACCGGAAGGGTTATCTTTGGCGGATTATCATATAAGCTGGAGGATAATGAAGATGCAGGATTTGGGGGAGTCAGCTACGGCAGCCATATAAGATATGCGTTAGGAGATCAGATTTATCTCTATGTCGGTGTTGGTATTATGAACAGTGTTTTTCCCGAACCGGGTTATCCGGGAAAGGATGTGGCATTCCGGGTCATTTACGAGGACCCGGAAACTGCGGGGAAGGACTGCTTCAGGCTTGCAGATCCTGCGGAAGGCGTTTATGGTGTGAATACGGAAGCAAATGGGGAAGAAGCAGCTGGATTTGATGTGCGGGAGGTTCTGGTGCCGGTGGAAGAGGTGGCCGATATCCGGGTGACAAACGGAAATACCGGCACGGTTTTTATGGTGGGCACTCAGGAAGAGAAGAAGCAGATTCTGGAAGCCTACGCGGCGCTGGACATACGGCCTGGGGAAGCGTTGCAGCAAAGAATCGGGTATTCTTACCGGATACAGCTGCTGGATGCGGACGGAAATGTGCTGCAGAACGTGACGCCCTATAAGGATGCGGTTACGCTGGACGAAGAGATTTATGACGGAAGCATGAACCAGACCACAACGGCGCTGCTGCTGGCAGTATCGGCGGCACGGGAAGGATGAATATAAATTTCCGGGCGGCCGGGCTGTGCCAAAAAGCACGGGGAGGCCAGACCGGAGTGAAATGCTGCGGCACCTTGTCCGCCGGGCCGCGTGAAGGGCTGCGGCATCCCGCAGCTTAACCCTCACACTCAGCCCCGTACTGTGCGGGAGTCATCCTCCTATGCTTTTTAAAGGCGCTGAAGGCTGCTGTTTACAGGTATATATATATCGGAGGAATTCCTGCCGGAGCAGGAGATTGCGCCTGAGGTGATAAGGGAACTGGTAAAATAGGAAAAGTCAGGAAGGGGCTGCGTTGTAAATGCGCAGCCCTTCCTGTTCCACCACGAATTTCCGCCTTGTCGGGTTATTTTTACCGGCGTCAAAGCCCACGGGAAGAATTTCCGGAGGGATAATCGGTTCATAGTCAATATCGGAGAAATAGTTGCAGAAAGCGATTTCCACATACATAATGCGGCGGGCCTTTTCATCGGTCAGCGCATACAGGATGCCTGAGGAATCTCCTGAAGCGGATAAAACAGGGTAGTAGAAGCCCTCGGCCCCGTATACCTGATACCGTGTCTGATCCAAAGGCATGCCGCATTTTGTGGAAATTCGGTCCCGTTCCTTCTCATAGGCGTCTTCGTCATAGGTGACGTCCAGATAGATGACGTAATTGGGATCCCAGGGATTATAATATTCATAATAGAAATCATTTACATGGGCGCCCTCCGGGATCGACCGGGGGAAAATCCATTCCACCTTTCCATGTGGTGCAAAGGGATTATGGCGGGCATCGGGAACTGCCATATAGGTTTCATAATCTTCAATCCGTTCTGCCTTGTCTTTTTCCACAAAAAGATCAGTAACTAAAAAAAAGCATATGGCCATAAAGGCCAGCAGCTCAAACAGGAACATGCCCACAAATGCCAGAATAATGTCACGTCGCTGTTTCTTCTGCCTTGCCTTTACAAGCTGTACCGCCTCTTTTAAAGAGGTTTCCGCCTTTTCTTCTTCGGATTCGTTTACAGAGCTGTCTATAAAAAGCTCTGTCATTTTCATACCCAGAGCGTCGGCCAGCGGCTCCAGGTTGCTCATATCAGGAAAGCAGAGTCCGCGTTCCCATTTGGAAACGGCCTTGTCCGTAACATGAACTTGGGAGGCCAGTTCCTTCTGTGTCATTCCTTTTGCCATACGGGCATTTTTAATTTTGTTTCCCATGTCTTTCGGTTCCATTGTACCCTCCTTTGTCTGCTCCCTCATTATACGAAAGGGGGCTTAAAAATGCTACCGACTAAAAGTAGAATGGCGGAAAAGCTGTAATATCGGGTAATCTTAGAGAATCATAGAAAAAATCCCCTTTAAAATTGGCTGTATAAAAATAAACCAAATTGGATGTTGAACCAATAAAATTATACGTATAAAATAAAATTGGATCCAACCAATAAAAATAAAGGCAGATGAGAATATCTATGAAGCTTCAGATAGACAAATCAAAAAAACTACCGCTCTACCAGCAGATCGTGGAACAAATCCGGGCGCAGATCACCTCCGGGGAAATTCCGGAGGGCTACCAGTTCCCATCCGAACGCCAGCTGGCGGAGGCGCTGGGCGTAAACCGCACCACGGTGCTGAACGCCTACAAGGAGCTGAAGGCGGACGGACTGATGGCGTCCCATGTGGGACGGGGAACGATTGCCGTCCGGGCGTGTGGTGAGGAACCGGTGAAAGCAGTTTATCCCGGAGAACCCATCTGGGATCACCTGTTCAGTGATTATCTGAAAAACAGCGACGGCTTCGATGTGAATAAATACCTGGAAATAGCAAACAGAAAGGATGTGATTTCCTTTGCGGCAGGCATTGCCTCTTTTGAGAATCCGCCCATACAGGCCTTTGAAGGCATCGGGGAGGAGCTGCTTGAAAGGCAGAGCAGCATGCTTGTTTCACCTGTGGCAGGCTTTTCCTCCTTCCGCAGGGTGATGAGCTCTTACATGCAGAAGCGTTCCTGCTTCTGCCAGCCTTCGGAAATCATGATAGTTTCCGGGGCGCAGCAGGGTATCGATCTGGTGGCGAGGGCCTTTATCAACCCGGGGGATATCGTGTTTATTGAAGAACCCTCCTTTTTTCCGGCGATCCAGGCCTTCCGCTCCCTGGGGGCGAGGCTGATGGCGATACCCATGGAAGAGGACGGGATGAATGTGGATGTGCTGGAGCAGCTGCTGACCAGGTACCGGCCAAAGCTGATTTACACGATGCCGGCCTATCATAATCCCTGCGGCGTTTCCATGAGCACCTCCAAGCGCATCCGCTTCCTGGAGCTGATAAATAAATACGGGGTGCCGGTGCTGGAGGATGATCCTTACAGTGAGCTGTGCTATGAGGGACAGACAATGACCCCGCTAAAATCCATGGATAAGAGCGGTTATGTCATATACCTGAGCACCTTTTCCAAGACCGTTTATCCCGGGCTTCGGCTGGGCTGGATCTGGGCGAATAAAAAGCTGATTTACAGGCTGTCCAATATCCGCCAGCTGATGGATCTGCATTCCAGCTGCATTTCCCAGCTGATTGTGGAACGCTTTATTGCCAGTGGGGAAATGGAAAAATATCTCTCCCTGATCCGCCGGGAATACAGGGACGGAAGGGATATTATGATGGATGCGCTTAAAACCTATGCGCCGCCGGGCCTCACCTGGAATCACCCGGACGGGGGCTATTACCTGTGGTGCAGGCTGCCGGAGGGGCTGCCTGCGGATCTGCTCGCCACCCAGGCGGCGCAAAACGGCGTTGCCGTCCTTCCGGGAACGCCCTTCTATCTGCCGGGACAGAAGGGGGGAAATTATATCCGGCTGAACTACACCTTCCCTCCCAGGAACAGAATTGCGGAGGGGATCAGGGTTTTATGCGAGGTTATCAGGAAGCTGACGGTATCGGAAAAAGAGGACGGAGCATTTTCAGACGGTGAAATCAGTCCTATTTTATAAGAAAAACCACTGCGGGGGCAGTGATATAAAAAAGTGCCGTTTTCGGAAAACGGCAGGAGGAGATTGTTATGGAATACAGATATGCAGGAAGATTATCCAATATCAGGGCTTCTGAAATCAGGGAGCTGCTGAAGCTGACGGAAAGGCCGGAGGTCATATCCTTTGCCGGAGGCCTGCCTGCCTCGGAGCTGTTTCCCATTCAGGAAATCAAGGAGGTCAACGATTATGTGCTGGACTGCTGCGGAGAGCAGGCCCTTCAGTATACGACCACAGAAGGCTTCCAGCCGCTGCGCAGATGGATTGCGGAACGGATGAACTCCCGGCTGGGAACGTCTTTTGACGAGGACAATATAATGATTACCCATGGGTCACAGCAGGCGCTGGATCTTACCGGAAAGGTTTTTCTGGAGGAAGGGGATGTGGTTTTGTGTGAAAGCCCCACGTATCTGGCGGCCATCAGCGCTTTCCGGGCTTACGGCTGCAGATTTGCCGAGGTGGAAACGGATGAAGATGGGATGGTAATCTCCCGGCTGGAAAAGGCCCTGGAGGAGAATCCGGGGGCGAAGCTGATATACATTGTCCCGGATTTCCAGAATCCTACGGGACGGACCTGGAGCCTGGCAAGAAGGCGTCAGCTTGCCGAGCTTTCGGCAAAATATAACGTTGTGGTCATTGAAGACAATCCTTATGGGGAGCTACGGTATGAAGGAGATTTCCTGCCCTCTGTAAAATCTTTTGACAAAGAGGGGAATGTGCTGTGTACAGGAACCTTTTCCAAAATTTTCTGCCCCGGCTATCGGATTGGCTGGATCGCAGGGGAAAAAGAGGTGATCCGCAAATATGTGCTGGTGAAGCAGGGCGTGGATCTGCAGTGTAATACAGTGGCGCAGATGGTTATTTCTTCTTTCCTGGAAAAGTATGATATTGATGAGCATATTGATAAAATACGGGAGGTATACCACAGAAGGCGTGACGCGGCAGTGGATTCAATTGAGCGTTTTTTCCCGGACAATATCAAATACACGAAGCCGGAGGGCGGCCTTTTCCTCTGGGTGGAGCTGGATGGAAAAGTGAATACGACCAAGCTTCTTGAAAAATGCCTGGAGCAGGATGTGGCCTTTGTTCCGGGGGATTCCTTTTATCCCAACAGCGGAAAAACCAATACGATGCGGATTAATTTTTCCAATACGCAGGAGGAGAAGATTGTGGAAGGGATCAGGCGGATTGGGAATGCCATTCGTGCACTGTATGGTATTGACTGAAACGGCAGGAGGGGGATGGAATGATGGATACAGGATGGGCGGAAAAGGAGCAGGAAGATACAGGTACGCAAATATGCAGGGAACTGATGGAAAAGCTGGATATAAAAAGCTATGAAACAGTTACGGAAGGTCTGTCGGGTGACAGAAAATTTCATGTGGAGACTTCAGACGGTGGGCACTTTTTACTGCGGTTGTCGGCTGGAACGGAGTATGAACGGAAGAAAACGGCGTTTGATAGAATGCGGAAAGCCGACAGCATTGGCATTCCCATGTGCAGGCCCGCTGCTTTCGGAAGCTGTGATGGCGGGAGATGCGTTTATCAGCTTTTGACCTGGTGTGAGGGAAGGAATGGGGAAAAGCTTTTGCCGTTTCTGCCTGAAACGAGGCAATATAGTATCGGCATAAAAGCCGGGGAGATACTGCGGACTATCCACACGATACCTGCGCCGGAACTGGAACCCTGGCAAAAAAGGTATTTCAATGAAAACGACTGCCGGATAAAGGCTTTTTCGGATTGCGGGATCCGGATTGACGGCAGCGATATTTTGCTTGCCTTTGTGGAGAATAACAGGCATTTGCTTAACGGCAGACCGCAGTGCCTCCAGCATGGGGATTACCATGTTGGCAATCTGATGATAACTGATGCGGGTGAGGTGTCTGTAATCGACTGGGAGCTGCTTGATTTTGATAATTATGCGGATCCCTGGAAGGAGTTTGGCAGCATAGGCCTTACCGATGTGCATCCGTATTTTGTTACAGGTCTGATCCGGGGATATTTTGGCGGGGAACCTCCGTTGCAATTTTGGAAGCTGCTTGCCTATTATCTGGCTGTAGGCGCGGTTATTATGGTGCCCTGGGCATATTATTTGCAGAAGGATGAGCTTCCGTATGCTGTGAAACACGTGAAGGATGTTTTGCGGTGGTTTGATAATTTCAGGAGGGATGTGCCGGAGTGGTTTTGCCCGGAGCGGCTGTAATCTCAAAATGTCATTGCTAAATTTTACAAGGAATGATATACTGATGGAAATTTGAAGTAAAAAGGTGCCTGATGCGGTTTTTTGCCGCAGTTCAGGATAATAGGGAACCGGGTGGGAATCCCGGACGATCCCGTCGCTGTATACGCGGAGCATTTTTTCAGCCGGAAGGCGGTCACTGTGGAAATGGGAAGACGAGAAAATGTGAGGATGCGCAAGTCAGAAGACCTGCCTTTTTATTTGTGTTTATAGGGACTGCGATGGACAGGAACTTATAAAATAAGCCCTTTTGAGGGCCTTATTTTTGTTACCTGTTTGTACGCACAGTCCGATTGTGTACAAGCAGGTTTTTTTATGCTCAAAAGAGGCTGTAATTCAGGCGGCTCATGCATTTGCGCCGGGCCGGATTGCGGACATACAGGGAATACGTGATGAAAATAGATTATTATGCATATCGTTCAGGAATGCGTTGCTGGAATGCAGGGCTGAAAATGTTTCTTGCGGTCATGACGCTTTGCCTGGTAATAGCCTTTGATAAGCCGGCGGTTTCCATTTACGTGATACTCACCATGGGAGCGCTTACGCTGATGAAAGGGAAAATACCATGGAAGGCCTACATACATTTTATGACGGTGCCTCTTGCCTTTATGGTTTTCAGCGGCGCGGCGATTGCCGTGGAATTTGGCCGTGCGCCTTTGGGAGACTGGAATCTTCCGGCCCATTTTTTCTGGATATGCTTTTATCAGGAAAACCTGATTCTGGCAGGTAGGGTGTTCCTGAAGGCAATGGCCGGAATGAGCGCTTTATATATGATATCCCTTGCCACGCCGGTCAGCGAACTGGTTCTGGTGCTTCAGAGGCTTCACCTCCCGCGCCTGCTGGTTGAATTGATGAACCTGATATACAGATATATTTTTATCCTGATAGATGTCTCGGAGCAAATGCAGATCGCAGCGAAAGCGCGGCTGGGCTGCCATTCTTTCCGCCAGTCCTGCAAAAGCTTTGCCCAGATAGCAGGGAACCTGTTTCTTGTATCGTTAAAAAAAGCGAATGCTTATTACGATGCCCTGCTGTCAAGAGGATATGACGGGAAGCTGGAATTTTTATCGGAAGAAAATCCGCCTGCGGGAGGGCAGCTTGTTTTTACCGGGCTTTACCTGCTTGTCCTTTTGGGTATCGCGGTCATTGTATAGGAGAGCATATGGAAAATGAAGTATTGCTGCAGGTAAAGGGACTGTCCTTTACCTACGGGGAGGAACCGGTTTTAAAAGATGTGAATCTCATTATCAGGCGCGGTGAGAGAATTGCGGTTATGGGTTCGAACGGAGCGGGAAAATCCACCTTTTTCCTGAATCTGAACGGGGTATTGAGGCCTGATTCCGGGGATATCCTTCTTTGCGGAAGCAAAATAGGGAAAAAAGAGCTGAACCTGCTGCGCAAAAAAGTAGGTTTTGTATTCCAGGATGCGGACAGCCAGATTATCGCAGCGAATGTACGGGCGGAAATTTCCTTCGGGCCCATGAATCTGGGCCTGGAACGCAGTGAGGTAATACACAGGGTGGATGCTGCAGTTTCCTATCTTGGCCTGGAAGAGCTGCAGCAGCGTGCGCCGCATTATCTGAGCGGAGGGGAAAAGAAACAGGTCAGCATTGCAGATATTCTGGCGATGGAGCCTGAGCTGCTCATATTTGACGAACCGATGGCTGCGTTGGATCCAATGAATGCGCAGAGGGTGGAGGATATTCTGGGTAAGCTTCATGAGGATGGAAAAACTCTGCTGGTTGCAACACATGATGTGGATTTCGCATGGCGTTTTGCAGACAGGATTCTTGTTTTTTGCGATGGAATACTGATTGGTGACGGAACGCCGGCTGAAATATTTGCCCAAAAGGAAATGATGGAAAGGGCCCATTTAAAAAAGCCATCCATTATGGAGGTCTGGGACGCGTTGCTTAAAAATGGGCTGGTGGCGGATCGAAAGGGATATCCGTCTACCACACAGCAGGCGGCGGAATGGATCGCCGCCTGTAAAAATGAGAGAGGAGATTCAAAAGAATGACAGAGAAACAAAAGAAAATTCTGAAGCTGAGCATTGCATTTTCCGTTGCCTTTGCAGTATACCCAACGGTCAATGCCATGCATATTATGGAGGGCTACCTTCCGGCCGGCTACTGCATCGCCTGGGGCGTTGTCTGCCTGCCGTTCCTGGTAAAAGGTTTTTTTACCATACGCAGGCTGTTTCAGGAAAACAGAAAGGCAATCACTATGCTGGCCATGGCGGGCGCTTACATATTCGTCCTGTCCGCACTTAAAATTCCTTCCGTCACAGGAAGCTGTTCCCATATGACGGGAACCGGCCTGGGCGCAATCCTTTTCGGCCCCGGCACCGTCAGCATATTGGGCATTATTGTTTTGCTGTTCCAGGCGGTTCTGCTTGCGCATGGGGGACTGACAACGCTGGGAGCCAATACCTTTTCCATGGCGATTGCAGGACCGTTCGTTACTTATGGAATTTATCTGCTCTGCAAAAAATGTAGGGTGAACAGGATGGCCGGGATTTTCCTCGCCGCTTTCTTCGGGGATCTTTTTACCTATTGTGTAACGAGCATACAGCTTGCGCTGGCATATCCCAGCACGCAGGGAGGCGTATTTGCGTCCGCCCTGGAATTCCTCGGCGTGTTTGCGCCGACCCAGCTGCCGCTGGCCGTTGTTGAAGGCCTGCTGACCGTGCTGATTATGATGGCGCTGGAAAACTATGCGAAGCCGGAGTTAAAGGCAATCGGTTTTATGAAGGCCGGTAAATGATAGAACAGAGGCAGCTGTGAGGAAACCGGACAGTTACAGGCAGAGATTGATTCGGTACCGCAGGTTTTTCTGCGGTGTACAGGAGGCAGAGGTTTGAAAGTTCATTTCAAACTACTTATTAATGCAGTATTGCAGGCCTGCCTGCGGTATGAAAGGGGTATAGCCATGAAAAAAGAAGCAAAAACAGCAATAATATTGATAGTTCTGGTGGTACTGATTGTGGTGGTGCCGCTGTTTGCCAGGAAGGGAGCGGAATTTGGCGGCTCCGACGACGCGGGGAGCCAGAAGATAGAGGAGATTGCCGGGGAATATGAGCCCTGGTTCACGCCTGTCTTTGAAACCGCCCTGAACGGGGAAATCCCGGGCGAGGTTGAAAGTCTTTTATTCTGCGTCCAGACCGGGATTGGAGTGGGGATAATTGCCTTCCTGATGGGACGGATGGTGGAGCGGAAAAAGTGGTGTAAGGAATAACACGGAAGAGGATTCCTGCGCAGGGAGTTAAGGAATAAGTCTGCGGATAAGCAAAGGAGACTGTTTATCTGGGTTTAAGTGAATTGCAAAATTCCTTATATAAGTTATTCCAATTTAATTCGTATAATTCTGTTATTTCTTTTTAGTGCAATTTGAAATATAATATTTATTTAAGAGCATTGTTATGAGTAATAAGGAATATTCAATTTGTCAGACAACGTCTGACAAATTCAGAAAGGATATAGTATGCATGATTTAGAGCAGACAGATATGCTTCAGCCGTTGGTTAATGAGATTGAAACGACTGTTTCAAATGTAGAGTATGCAACATACGGTATGGATAGTAATTTGTTTGTTTCAAAATACGAATTATATCTCCCTGATCGTAAGGAACTTGAAAAATTAGTTAATAATATTTTGGAACAGGATTCCAGGCAAGAAAAGAAAGCAGACAATTAACAAAGTAAAATTTAATAAGTACATGCAAAAAAGACAATCATATAAGGTTGTCTTTTTTTGTGTGGAAGTTTTCCATATTACAGCTCTGGGATGGAAAACTTCCATACAAAGCCTGGTCTGAAGATCGTTCGACGCATGCCCGGGCCATACCGGTTATTCAAAAATTACCCTTTTTAATCAAAAAGTCATATTTTTTCCGCTGCCCGGATCCGCTATCCTGAATATAAGCAAGAAAGCAAAGCGGTTTCAAAAAGCAGCAGGTGTGTATTTACGCACGGATCGGAGAGTTTATGAAAAAGAATAATATGCAGGCGGCAGTAAAAAAGAAAAGGCCCTTTGATGATTTCCGCCGTCATAAAACCTACTATTTTATGCTGATTCCCATGGTGGTTTTCTTCCTGCTTTTCTGTTACCTTCCCATGCCCGGCCTTTATTATGCATTTGTGGATTATGACTTCATGCAGGGGCTGAGAAGCCCGTTCTGCGGATTCCGGAATTTTGAATTCCTTTTTTCAGGAGGCATGGATTCCATCATCTGGAAGCTGACGAAAAACACGATACTGTATAACCTGGCCTTTATTTTAATCGGCAACCTGGCGCAGATAACGGTGGCCGTGCTGCTGAAGGAGATACACAGAAAATATTTTGTAAAGGTTTCCCAGACATTGATGTTTATGCCCTATTTCGTGTCCATGGTTACCATAGGGGTTATCGTCTATAACATTTTCAGCTACAAATACGGCATAGCGAATAATATCATTACAGCCCTTGGCTTTGAAAAATTTGATTTTTACCAGAATCCACAGGTGTGGCCGGCCATAATCGTGGCGGTGCAGGTGTGGAAGGGGCTGGGCTATGGCAGCGTGGTCTATATGGCGGCCATTCTTGGAATTGACGAAAGCATCTATGAGGCGGCCTATGTGGACGGTGCGTCCAACTGGAAAAGAATCCGCTATATCACCCTTCCGCTGCTGAAGCCTACGGCGATCATGCTGATTATGCTGGCTCTGGGAGGGATTATCAAAGGCTCCTTTGAGCTGTTTTACCAGATTGTGGGGAACAACGGCCTGCTGCTGGATAAAACGGATATTATAGATACCTATGTTTACCGTTCCCTGGCGGTGGATTTCAACATGGGGCGGGGGGCGGCCGCGGGGTTGTACCAGTCAGTATTCGGATTTGTGCTGGTCATGGTGGTTAACCGGATTGTGAATAAGGTGAGTCCGGAAAATGCGTTGTTTTAGGGGGAGACTTAAATGAAAAAGAAAAGAAAAACGATGGACGGCCGGGTACAGGCCGATGTACATATCCGGCACGGCTGGAAGGCGGCAGTTTTCAATGGCCTGAGCATGCTTTTTATTTCCCTGCTGGCCGCGGCCTGCGTGACTCCGTTTATTTTCATATTGGCAGGCTCCTTCAGCAGCGAATCTGCGATTGCGGTCAACGGTTATTCCCTGCTGCCGCAGGAATTTACCCTGGACGCCTACCGGTCGGTTTTTCATATGGGGAATTCCATTCCCCAGGCGTACCTTGTGACCATTTTCATTACCCTGGCCGGAACTGCAATCGGGCTGCTGACGACCTCTGTAAGCGGGTATGTGCTATCCCGGCCGGACTTTAAGCACAGAAATAAATTTGCTTTTTTTATTTATTTCACTACCCTGTTTTCAGCGGGAATGATTCCCTCCTATCTTGTGAATGTGAATATCCTGCATTTAAACAACAATATCTGGGTATTGATCCTGCCGGCGGTCATGAATCCGTTCAATATCTTCCTGTTTCGCAATTTCGTGAAAAGCATTCCCCATGATTTGGTGGAATCTGCGCGGATTGACGGCGCCGGTGATTTTAAAATCTATTATAAGGTTATTATGCCGCTGGCAAAGCCTGCGGTGGCTACCATCGGCCTGTTTCTGGCCCTTGGCTACTGGAATGAGTGGTTCCGCTGCAATCTGTATATCAAAAATACGGATTTGTATACCCTGCAGTATTTTCTGCAGTCCATGATGGCGAACCTGTCCGCCATGATGAGTGAGAAAGGGCTGGTGGACAGCGTTGCTTCCCTGCCTGGTGAGACGATGAAGCTGGCGACGGCAATTATAGCCACTGGGCCGGTGCTGCTGTTTTATCCGTTTGTACAGCGGTATTTTGTAGGAGGGCTTACCATTGGCGGCGTTAAGGGCTGATGCTGAGGCAGGAATACGTATAGCTATTTTTTCAAGTGGTATGCAGACAGGCCGAATGGGCCTGATGTATAATAAAAAAGGAGGTTCGGGTATGAAGAGAAGAATGATTACGGTGAAAAATGTATGGAAAAAAGCGGTAGCCTTGGGGACGGCGGCAGTTCTGGCGGCGTCACTGGCAGGCTGCGGTACGGCAGATACGTCAGGCGGTGCAGGAACGGCAGGCGGTGAAAGCGCTGCAGATGCTGGCAGTACGGAACAGACAGTGCAGCAGGAACAGCCCGCGGAGGAATCCGGTGAAGCTGTTACCTTAAAAGCATTTACCATGGGAAATGAGCCGGCGTCCGGCATGGATACATTTTATGAGCAGCTGGATGCCCTTACAGTAAAGGATCTGGGAATTAAGGTACGGTTTGATTTTATCCCCTGGGGTGATGAAAAGAATAAAATCAATTTGAACATCGCTTCCGGCGAATACGATTTGTATGTGGGCGGCAATTTTTCAGATTATAAGGTGATGGCGACTAAAAATGCATTCCTCGATCTGAAGCCCCTGCTCAGTGAAGTGCCTGATCTGGTGGCCCATTATTCCGTGGTTTCCGATAAGACGCTGGAAAGCTGTGAAATCGGAGGGAAGCTGTACGGGATTCCGCAGTTTGGAAAAGCAACGGACAGCGTAGCTGCGAATGAAGGCTTCATGTACCGGGAGGATCTCCGCAAGAGCTGGGGGCTTCCGGAAATCAACAGCCTGGAAACGATGGAACAGTACATGTATAAAGCAAAGGATGAATATCCGGAAAGCTCGGTGGTAATGGACAGCCGCATCTGGTCCTGTGTATGGAATATTCTGGCCGCAGGCAAATATCTGGAGCTTGACAGTTATATGAATACTCCTTATACGGTGGTTTCCATTGACGATCCCTATACGGTGTTAGACAGGACACAAACACCGGAATACAAAACCATGCTGGAATATATGGAAAAATGGTACAAAGACGGAATCATCGATCACGATATTCTGGCTTCGAGCGCAAATGAAGGCAATAAGATTTCGGAACTGGTAAAGGCGGACAAAAAGGTGACTACCACCAATTCCCCGGCATGGTCACTGACGGCGACCGTGAACGAAATCAGCAAAACAAATCCGGAATGGGAAATGGGCTGGTATGATTATGGTTTCGGGAAAGCTCCCGTATACCTTCCTTCCGTATCCAATTCCACATGTATTTCCATAAACCCCAAATGCAAGGAGCCGGTAAAGGCCCTGCAGTTTATAGAAAAAGCCCATACGGATCAGGACTATTATGATTTGCTCAGGTGGGGAGTGGAAGGTGAAAACTATAGCAGGGAAGAAGGAAAAATTACCACGGCAGGAATCGATGCGGCAAATATAAAACCCTCCTGGACCGGGCTGGTTGACGGCTATATGGAGGAAGAGGTTCCCAGCCAAAACGCTTACTGGCAGGAGCAGATGGACGCAACTCGGGTTACCCCGGAGGAATTCAGCCCTCTGGATGGATTTATCTTCGATGCTTCCTCACTTTCTTCGGAAACAGCGGCTTTGGAATCTGTAAAGGCACAGTATATGACACCTCTGCTCTGCGGTGTAACACAGGACAGAAACGGGGATTATGAAAACGTGCTTGCACAGCTGGATAAGGCCGGCATCCAGAAATATATAGAGGAAATGCAGCGGCAGCTTACTGCATTCAAGGAAAAGAAATCGTAACTGGGAAGATACCGTACAGTTACAGCAAAACGGCAAACTAAAGACAGGCACCGCCTTCCTGCGGTCCGGCAGACGGATCGCGGGAAGGCTTTTGGCGTAATTAAAACACGCGTCGGGAGGGCAGAATCATGAAGGATATTTCATTTCGGAATAGACTGTCCGGCTGGAAATGGAGTGGAAGCATTCCACGTAAGCATTTCTTTCCGGGAAAATTCAGCGATCTTTCGCTTACCATAAAAATGTTCCTGCTGTTTTCCTGTGCCTGTCTGGCAGCCATGGGGGCGGCCTTTGCGGTATCCTACCGGCAGCTTTACGCATCCACGGAAATCAATCAGGAATTTCTGGCCAGGCAGCGTTTTGAGCAGACCCGTTCCATGCTGGAGGAGCGTCTGGAGCGGGTGGAAAGCATCACAAGAATGGCTATCGGCAATGAAAACCTGAATTATTATCTGAAGAACCTCATGGAAAGCAAAGGCTTCAGCCAGCAGTATGTACAGCTGCAGTCGGCCTGGGACTGGATTGAAAACATATATTACGGCACGGATTATGATTCCTGCCTTTTTTATCTGGACGGCGATTATCCCTTTGCCGACAGCATTTCCGGCTATGTGAGGGACTGGGACAGTGAACGCGGCCAGGAAATCCATGCGCTCATGGAAAAGAACGGCTACCGGCCGGTATGGCTTACCGGGGAAATGGAGAAGAACGGGGAAAACGGGCAGTACCTGATATTCATCCGCCCCGTGACCAATCTGGAGGATTTCAGCAAGAACCTGGGAAGCATGCATGTATATATCCATGCGGATAAGCTGAAGGAAAGCTTTTTGAATACCCCACAGAAAGAAGTGTATTATATCAAGTCCGCCCAGGGGGAGCTGATGACCGTCAGCGACAGAGCCCTGTATGAAAAAATAGCACCCTCTGATGAACTGGAAAATGCCTGCCTTAAGGAGGGCGGAAAGGTCCGGGCGGACGGCAGGGAATATTATGCCAGAAGGGATGAAATCGGGGACAGCGGGCTTATTCTTTTTGCGGTAATGCCTTCAGATACGGTGGAGGGGATTTTCTGGGAAACCGGGATGTGGACGGTCATATTCTTTGCCGCTGTCTGCGCAGCGCTTCTGGCGGCGGTGTGGCTGATCGCCCGTTCGGTCTGCGCCAGAATCCTGCAGCTGTCCACGACGGTTGCAAAGGTAAGGGAAGGAAAACTGGAAACTCTGGATGAAAAAGAGGGACAGGACGAGGTGGGCCAGCTGATTGGCAATTACAATTATATGATCCGCCGTATCCGCATGCTTTTAGAGGAGCAATACCGTCTGGGCCAGGAAAAGAAGGGGGCCGAGCTGATGGCGCTGCAGTCCCAGATCAACCCACATTTTCTGTACAACACCCTGGATATGATCAACTGGATGGCCTCCCGGAATGAGATGGATAATATCAGGGAAACCGTGCTTTCCCTGGCCCGGTATTACAAGCTGATACTGAATAAGGGGCAGGATATCATCACCATCGGGCTGGAAATCGAGCTTTGTGAAGCCTACATTGCCATCCAGCAGAAGCGCTTCCGGGGCAAAATCCTGTTTGAGATCGATGTGGACGACCAGATACGCAGGTTCCTTATCCCAAAAATTACACTGCAGCCCCTGATAGAAAATGCCATTGTCCATGGAATCATGGAAAAAAGCAGCGGCCGGGGAACCATCCTGATCAGCGGCTGGGAAGAGGACGATGAAATCTTCCTGTCCGTAACCGATGACGGCGTGGGCATGGCGACAGGGCAGGAGAACGAGCGGAAGCATAAGGGAAGCAAGTACGGCATCAGCAATATTGAGACACGGCTGACCCTGTTTTATAATATGGACAAATGCATTACCTATGAAAGCACGCAGGGCGTGGGAACCTGCGTCAGCATAAGAATCGGGAAAAAGACGGGAGAGGGGGAAACACAGTGAGATTACTGATTGCGGATGATGAGGATTATGCAAGAGAAGGGCTGATTGAATCCATTCCCTGGGAAAAATACGGGATTGACGAGATTATGCAGGCGAAGGACGGCCGGGAAGCGCTGACGATATCGGGCTGGTTCCGCCCGGACATCGTGCTGACCGATATCCGTATGCCGAAGCTTAACGGTCTGGAATTTGCGGAACGGCTGATACGCCAGTGCCCTGACAGCAAGCTTTTGTTCATGAGCGGTTACATGGAAATCGAATACCTGAAAAAGGCGATTTCCCTGGATGCGGTGGAATTCGTGGAAAAGCCGATTGAACTGGATAAGGTGGAGCAGGCGGTGAAGAAGGCCGTAACGTTTGTCCGGGAAAAAGAGCTCTTTGAGAAAAAAGAGGGCCAGTGGCAGAAACTGGAACGCCAGCGGCTTTTAAACATGCTGAAGCTGAAAACCAAGGACAAAGCGCTGATCGAAAAGCTCTGCCGCGAGGTCGGTTTCCCGGAAAAAGCAGGCTATCTGACCGCAGTACTCTGGAACAAAAATGAGGAGAATGCCGGAGAACTGGAGCCTTTAGCGGCCGAATTCTGGAAGGATACGGGAATAGATTATCTACTGACCATGCTGGATCGGGGAAAATATCTGTTCCTCGGCGCTTTCGGTGCCTTTCAGCAAAGCCGAATCAGGGAAAAATGCCGTGAGATGGCCGGACTGAAGGAAGGCCTGTGTTTGGGCATAGGCTTTGAAACCGACAATCTGATGGCTGTGGCGGCAAGCTCAGAAATTGCGCTTCTGAATGCAGAGCAGTCCTTTTTTAAAAGTGAAAGGCGGATATTTGAAATTGAAGACGGCATTCCTGAGATGAAAAAGCTCAATCCGGGACTCTATGCGGAGTTTGACAGAATCCTCAAGGAAGACGCCGGAGAGGTAACCGCCTGGCTGCATGAGCTGGCGGAGAAAATATGCGGGGAGGGCTTCTACCGGCAGGAGGACATTGTCATGCTGATGAGCGCCTTTGCCAGACTTCTGATACAGGAGAAGAACGCGCTGCTTTTGTCGGTGGAGGGTATTGATACGGAGGAGGATGCGGAACAGAAAATCCGGGAGGCCTCTTCAATGGCGGAAGTGATGGAGCTGTTTGACAGGCTCCTGGAGGCCTTTGGCATCCACAGGGAGAAGGAAACACAGTACTCCCGGCTGGTGCGTGATACCATTACCTATATAGAGCAGCACTGCCGGGAAGCGGAGCTGTCTGTCACGGATATCGCTGCGGATATGCATTTTTCGGCGGCACATCTGAATGTGCTGTTTAGAAAGGAAACCGGCGTTACCGTAAAGCAGTATATCAGTGACTACCGTCTGAACCTTTCTAAAAAGCTTCTCTGCAATCCCCATATCAAGGTTTCGGAGATCGCGGAGCGCTGCGGCTATTCCAATGCCAATTACTTTTCCAAGGTATTCAGGGCTTCGGAAAATATGACGCCGGTGGAATACAGGAAGGAGAATTGTAAGTAGAGAGCGGATTGCCCTGGTAATCCGAAATGAAAGAGGAGTGCATTATGAAGATTAAGAATCCCATATTGAGGGGCTTTCATCCGGATCCGTCCATCATTCGGGTGGACGACGATTACTACATAGCAACGTCCACCTTTGAGTGGTGGCCGGGCGTAAGGCTGCACCATTCCAGGGATCTGGTCAACTGGGAGCTGATAGAATATCCGCTGAACCGAACCGGTCAGCTGGATCTGAGGGGCGTGGGAGCGAGCCAGGGCGTCTGGGCGCCGTGCCTGACCTATGATAAAGGGATATTTTATCTGGTTTATACGGTTGTGAAGGCCTTTTACTGTAATATGTACGATACCAATAATTATCTGGTGACGGCGGAAAGCATCCATGGGCCCTGGTCGGATCCCATCGCTTTGAATAATTTTGGATTTGACCCGTCTTTGTTCCACGATGAGGACGGACGAAAATATATGGTAAGCATGGTGACGGACCACCGGGTGCCGAAGAAATATGCGGGGAGGCTGGTGCTGCAGGAGTACGATCCGGTCAGGAAGGAAATGACAGGGCCGGTGAGGGAAATCTATGCGGCGGACACTATATTCCTGGAAGGCCCCCATATTTATAAACGGAATGGATGGTATTATCTTTTTTCGGCGGACACGGGGACCGGTGAGGCGCATGGACAGACTATCCAGCGTTCCCGCAGCGTATGGGGGCCATACGAAATGTACCGTGCGGATTTTATGGAGCATACCGGAGAGGAAGCCTGGTCGATTCTGACCTGCCGCCATCATGAGGAGCTTGCCCTTCAGAAATGCGGACATGGGGATCTGGTGGAGACGCAGGGCGGAGAATGGTACATGGTCCATCTTTGCGGGAGACCCCTTACCGCCAGAAACAGCGCGGATGCGCCCCGATTCCCGGGAAGCCGCCGTTATACCCTGGGACGGGAAACGGCAATCCAAAAGGTAAGATGGACGGAGGATGACTGGCTTGTCCTGGATAAGGAGACGTTAGACAGCCTGCCGGAAACGGAAGCGGATGCGCCGAAGCTGCCACTATGTCCGTTCCCTGGGAAAGCAGCACGGGATGATTTTAATGAAGAGGAGCTGGACCGGGAATATCAGTCCCTCAGGGTTGCGATGGATGCGCATTACATCAGCCTGACAGAACGTCCGGGCTTCCTTCGTATGTACGGACGCTCCGGGCTTGCCAGCCGTTTTTCCCAGAGCCTGATAGCCAGGAGGTGGACTGAATTTTCCTTTGAAGCATCCGCCTGTATGGAATTTGAACCGGAGGTTTTCAAGCAGATGGCGGGGCTGATATTCATGTATGATGATCAGAATTATCTGTATCTGCATGTGAGCCATGATGAAGAGCTGGGAAAGGTAATCAGCATTCTGAAGGCGGAAAACAAAAGGTATGAATACCCGATAGGCTTTATTCCAATAGAAGAGGGAAGGGCAATTATTTTAAAAGGAAAGGTAGAGGGGGAGCGCATACAGTTCTATTTTGGCTATGCGGAGGATGCGCTTACCGAAATCGGTCCGGTCCTGGACTGTAGCTTTATGTCCGATGAGGCCTGCCTGGAGGGGTGGTTTACCGGCGCCATGGCAGGCATCTGCTGCCAGGATCTGACCGGGTTTGGAAAGGCGGCAGATTTTGACTGGTTTGAAATGAAAACATATGACAACGATTCAGGGAGGAAGCTATGGGAACAATAAGAAACTATCCGACGCCGGAGGGCACCGTCCTGCAAAAAGATTTTCAGATCCGCGTCAGGGCCGCCGGGCAGGTGGAGTGGCAGGAGGTTTCCTGCTATCAGGTAAAAGTGGATATGCATGAGGTGCGCTGCGCGTCCATGGCATATTTTGATTTTTCCCAGGAAGCGGAGGTGGAAATCACCTGCCCGGCGCTGTTTTTTATATATCAGGTGGATGTGCGTCCGCTATCGGCGGGGATAAAAGCAGAATATGATTCGAAGAAGATAAGGCTGCATCTGGATCGGCCTGTAAAGCTGTCCATTGAAGTAAACAGGGAACGTTTTCACAACCTGCATTTGATAGCGGGGCGTATCCGGGAAGACAGGCCGGAACCGGAAAGTGGTAATACCATATTCCTTCCGGGAGATTTGAAAAAGGTTTCAGTGCACAGGACGGAGGACCTGGTGAGGCAGCTGGAGCGGATGCCGGAGGGAAGGTGTGTTTATTTCGGGCCGGGGCTTCATTATCTGGAAGAATGCGCTATGCGGATACCATCGGATACGGAGGTTTATCTTGAAGGCGGAGCCGTTCTGGTGGGAACCTTTATCATCAGTCACAGGGAAAATATCCGCATCCATGGCAGGGGGTGTCTGTACCTGGCCAATTTCGAGCGTTTCGGGGGGCTGAACGCCATCCGTATCAGTCATGGAAGGAATGTGAGGATAGAGGGAATTCATTTGATCAATCCGCCGCATTACAGCGTGTACATAGGCGGCTCGGAAAAAATAGAGATTGAAGATATCACGGCGTTCAGCTGTGAAGGCTGGTCGGACGGCGTGGATATCATGAGCAGCACCGACATTACAGTGAAAGACTGCTTTCTGCGCACATCGGATGACTGTGTGGCGATTTACGGAAGAAGATGGGATTACAACGCAGACAGCCGGAATATTACCGTATCCAGCTGCTGCCTGTGGGCGGACGTGGCTCATCCTACGGTGATCGGAACCCATGGGGATTATGAGCATGACGGGAATGTGTTGGAGGATATTCGTTTTGAGGATCTGGATATTCTGGAGCACAGGGAGCACCAGGACGGCTATCTGGGCTGCATGGCGATCAATGCAGGAGACAAAAATACGGTGCGGAATGTGGTTTACGAAGACATTCGTATAGAGCCCTTCCAGAGGGGGAAGCTTCTTGATATTCAGGTAAAACGCAACCCGGATTATAATCCGGTGCCCGGCGGCGGGATTGCGCATATCCGGTTTAAAAATATTACTTACACCGGCTGCGGAGAGGTAAAGTCATGCATCAGGGGCTATGATGCGGAGCATATCGTTTCGGATGTTACTATCGAAAATCTTTCCATCCGGGGCAAAAAGGCGGAAAGCCTTGCGGAAGCAGGAATCGAAACAGGGCCTTTTGCAAAAGAAATCAGACTGCTTTCATGAGGAGCGTAGAAAGAGGGTGGAGCATTATTCCTATATGGATTTTTTTCAATATGCCTGTGGAAAAAGGGGCGGAAAATATGCATTTTGTGCGGAAAATGAGGAAGATTTCCTGCGATTGAAGGGGACGCTCAGACAGGCTGTGTCAGAGAAGCTGGGGCTGCACGTCATCACAGGGCTGGCGGGGCCTGAAGACGCGGCAGGAGCGGGCAGGCGTGATGCTCTGGGATATGCAAAGACTCATGGATTACGCGGAAGGGCCGGATTATGTGGACGCAGAAAGGATCGGCTGCGTCGGTTTTTCCGGAGGAGGACAGGCCTCCATGTGGCTTGCGGCCATGGATGAGAGAATCAGCCTGGCAGTCATAAGCGGTTACTTGCACAACTATCCTGAAAGCATGCTTCACAGTCATTTGTGCTGCTGTAATTATTTTCTGGGGTTATGGGAGCTTGCGGATGTCAGCGACATCTGTTCCCTGATAGCGCCCCGGCCGCTCTTTCTGGGAAATGGGGACGAGGATGTGGAAAACGGTCCCAGGGGAATTGCAGGGCCTGTGGAGCAGGCTGAATTTTTAGCCTGGCACAGGCGGGGCGGCCTTCAGTCACCTGACCGTTGGGAATAAATATCCGAATCAGCAGGCGGACAAAGAACGCTGTTGACAGGAACCAACGTGGATTTGAGCTGTGTCCGATTTTGTGGATTTTAACGAAAGATTGTACAGCTTTTATTGCGGCCATGTACAAAGAGTGTTACAATCGAATCAGATCCTAATAGGGACAGAGTGCCGGTAATTTCTATGATATTTCATCAGCTTGCCGAAGCTGTGGGAGAAATCATTTGAATAAAGAGGAAAAGGGATGGAACAAAACAGAGGGCTTACAGATCTGATTTATGAATATTATGAATCCCGTATCCTTTTTGGAATATACAGATATGGGGAGCGGTTGTCGTCGGTGCCGCAGATCTGCGCGGCCTTCCGGTTAGGGCGGAACACGGTTCTGTCCGCATTGGATAAGCTGGAGAAAAACGGCTATATAGAAACAGAAGAGCGGAAAACCGCAAGGGTGATATATCAGGGATCGGAAGAAGTATTCCGGGAAAATGCCGCAAAATATTTTGTACCGCGCAAGGAGGGAATCATTGATTTCCAATATGCCGGTGAATTCCTTTTTTTGCCTATGTGGAAAATAGGGACGCCTGTCGTGGAGCTGGATGTATTAAACAGTGCATTTGGGAATGGTAAAAATAAGGGGAAGGTTACCATATCGCCGCCTGTAAAGCTGTATTTTGACATTCTGCGTGTATTTGACAATGAGCTGCTGATTAACCTTTACTGGCAGTGCCTGCGCTATCTGAAATTTCTGTATCCCCAACGGAATGAAAAAAGGCCGGTGTATGCTGTGGAGGGAAGGTTATCGCAGGAGCAGATCAATGATATGAAACAGGATTTTGATGATTATTTCACCAGCATGCAGGATGAGGTGCTTGATTTCATTGAGACTGCGCGTGAGGAGTATCATCTGGAAAATGTGAAGCAGATTCCCTTTTCATGGATAATCTGCCGCCGGAGGCCTCAGGTGCGTTATACCCTTGCTTCTGAAATCATACGTGAAATTCTGTGGGAGGATTATCCTGTGGACAGCTATCTTCCCTCTCTTCCTAAAATGGCGGAGCGTTACGGGGTGTCCTTAAGCACGGTGCGCCGTACACTGGATGTGCTGAACTCGTTGGGCGTAACCAGGACGTATATGGGAATCGGGACAAAGGTATGTCTGGAGCCGGTAGATATTAAAATTTTGGAAATTCCGGAAATACGCGAAAATTTAAAGATGCATGGAGAAGGAATGCAGATTCTGGCCCTGACGGTAAGCGGTGTGACGCTTTTTACGCTGGAAGCTGCCGAAGAAAAGAAGAAGGGGGAATTCTTACAGAGAATCAGGCAGCTTCATGGAAAAACAAGCAGTATACTCTGTATTGACGTTCTTTTAAGCTTCATCTCCAGTGAATGTCCCTCTTCTATTATCCGGGAATGCTATGAGAAATTGAGGGAGCTGGCAGCATGGGGCTATATTTTTTCAGCAGTAATGATGGAAAACGGAGAGCTGAACAGCAGCCTGGATGAGTTTATCGCGCTGCTGGAAGAGGATTTGCAAAAAGGGGATCTGCCTGCATTTGCCGGACGGTGGCAGTCGTTTATAGATAACAGGTTAAAATATTTTTATGCGAAGCTTTCTTTCCGGAAGAAATAGCAGGATTTGGCCTCCCAAGCGGGCGGCCCATGGATTAAACCGGCCATGCCGGGAGAACATACCGCAGGATGCGGCAGTTCTTCCGGCTTTTTTATGCTTATGCAACATAACAAAAATGTAATGTAAGTAAATTGTCTGCGTTTTAACAGCATGCTAGACTAAGGTCATCAGATGAGAAAACACGCAGGCAGAGAACAAGAGAAAAGGAGAGAATGTCATGAAAAAAATTGATAAGGAAGGCTGGAGAAAGATTATAGAGGAACATCTGTAGGAGGCATATTCTGGTTTTGCAAGCTAATCTGCCTGTCGGGAACGCTGATGGGAGGAATCGTGCTGACTGCGCTGAATCCCTTACTCAGAGCCGGGCTTGGTTTTCTGTTTGGCTGGAAGGTTTTTGGTCTCCATGTTGTTGTGGTGTGGGCCATAAAGGTATATCGTCCGTTTTGCCGCTATCTGTGTCCTCTGGGAGCCATCTACAGCCTGTTTAATCCCATCGCCCTGTACCGGTTTGAAGTTAATCAGGGAAAATGTACCGGCTGCAAGGCATGCCAGAGGGCCTTTCCTATGGATCTGCCTGTATACCAGACGCCTAATACTATGGAATGCATCCGCTGCGGAAAATGCTTAAAGGTATGCAAAAACCATTCCCTTCACAGTACATTTTCCAAAGATAAGGGCTGATGGCAGATAACAAAAAATAAAAGGAGAGCGTAAATGGAAAAAAGAGTATTGGTTCGTTTGCTGGCGGTGGCAATGTCGGCCGTGATACTGTTTGGAAGTGCTGCAGAGGTGACGGAGTCGGGCGGATAATATGAGGAAACGGTACAGGCGGCGGGTACGCCTGAAGAGAATGCCTGTGCCCTGGAGGTGCTGAAAAAGCAGGCTTCCCCTGATTATTATAAATTTTTCCGGGCCTATGCAAAAGCCTGGCTGAGATCCACATCCCGCAAAAATACGGAGGCTATGGCGGAATCGGACGAACATAGCCCCAGCATTCTGCGGGTCAACCGTGTGGTATGTAATTTCCAGGAATTTTATGATACCTATGAAATTAAGGAAGGGAATGGAATGTACGTTCCGCCGGAGGAACGGATTCAGATCTGGTAGGCAGAAGAAAGAAGAACATTTCCCAAAACGTATTCAAGATCCCGAAAAATGGTATGGCATAAAAAACTAAATTGTATGCCACATAATTCTCTTGTTTTCCGGCAGGAAAACGGCTGATATAATCAAGTCGTGGTTAAGAAACGGAAAGGAGAGAATGAAAAGTGCAGTATGAATTTATGAATAAACAGGACAATGCCGCGGCAAGACGCCGCCGCCGGATAAAACGGAGAATCAATGAAGGCCTGGTGGTATTGGGAATTTTTATATTATGTATTTTAACTGTCTGGCTGTTGTTTCAGATCGGGGCCTATGTGGCGGAGGTGAGGATGGGGTTGATGTGAATAGAAGAAATGACTTTTCAGGGGACGCGCAACGGCCGGGAGAGGTCTGGGACATACAGCGGCCGGGAGCTATCCTGGCATCAGACATAGTGGTAAGGTTTGAAAAAATATATTGAAAAGCTTCAGACTGTCGGATTTATATTAGTCCGGCGCCTGAAGCTTTTCTGCATATAGGAAAAGGGTACAACAGTAATATGTTTTGAATACGATAGAAAAATACAGGTAATTACTGTAGCCGATACTGATGGCAACTGCAATGGTGTATTGGAGGGAGTTTTGAGAAAAACTGCGGCCGGAAGCAGCCGTTCCCTGATGAGTTGTTGAGGGCCTCAAAACTTTCCCTATAACGCGTATTGGGAAGAACTGTCATCGAAGTAACTGTGTGGGTATAAGGTTGATGTATTAAATATAATGCACAATAGAAAAAAGCGGTAAAAATAATTTTTACTATAAAATGCATAAAAATATATAGTCTTTTTGAAATTATATACCATATATAGTATATAATTCACAATTGCCAAATGCTATAATCAGGGCAAATAAAGAAAACTTGCAAAAAGAAAGGAGATATTAAAGCATAATGAGTAATCCTGTGGTTAAAAGAAAATCAGGAACGCAGAGACCATTTTCTGAAAGAGTAGCTCCGGTAGTTTTTTTAGGGCCGGCAGTGATAATGCTGGTATGTATATCCATTATTCCGATTGGATATTCATTTTATCTAAGCTTTCAGTCATATAACCTTGCTATGCCTGCAAGTACAATACATTTTGTCGGTCTTAAAAATTATATAGATATGTTGGTCGATAAGAACTTTATTGCATCGATCCAATGGACGTTGACCTTTGCAGTAGTGGTAGTTGTTATTGAAACTGTATTAGGACTTGTAATTGCATCTATGCTCAACAGTGAAGCTTCAGTCCGTTTCGCTGCTCCTTTTAAGACACTTTTGATTATCCCTATGATGGTTGCAGCAGTGGTTTCAGCCACGGTCTGGAAGCTGATGTTCTATCCGGTTTATGGGGTAGTCAATAATACGCTTGCACGTTTGGGATTCTCGGAAATTAACTGGCTGGGAGAAACATTTTATGCAAAAATTGCCATAATAATTGTTGAAATATGGATGGCGACACCGTTTTGTGTTCTTGTTTTCCAGGCAGCTCTTAAGACGGTATCTACTGAAATGATAGAAGCGGCACGAGTTGACGGTGCGACAGGACCGCGTATTTTCTTTAGTATTACACTGCCAACTATCCGTAATTTTATCGCACTTGTGATTTCTATTCGCATCAGTGATGCATTACGTGCATTCGATGCGGTTATGCAGTTGACCAATGGCGCACCGGGAGCCTCTACAGAAACAATTGGAACAACAATTTATAAAACAGCGTTCCGATATAATAATGTGGGACAAGGTTCGGCAGGAGCTTTTATCTTTTTTGTGGTGGTCTCAATTGTAGCTGTTGCTACTATGCTGATTATGCGCAAACAGGACGATTGAAGGGAGGAGGCATATGAAATCCAAATATTTAAAAAAGAAACGTTTGGTTCAAGTGGGAATTTTCATTGGTCTGTGTGTGTTTAGCTTTTTCTTTGTCTTTCCGATTTACTGGGCTGTGACTATGTCATTTAAATACAATGAGGATATTCTTACTACGGTGCCGCAGTACATTCCCACACGGGTGACAACAGCACATTACATAGAGATTTTTCGTAAATCCAATTTTCCGACGTTCCTGTTTAATAGTGCCAAGATTGCAACTTTTACTACCCTTTTATGTGTGCTGGTAGCTTCTATGGCAGGCTTTGGTCTCACACGTTTCAGGTTTAAAGGAAGCAAAACAGTGTCCTTTGGTATTTACGTCATTCGAATGATACCAGGATTGCTTTATACAATCCCATTGTACATTATTTATCTGAATCTGGGACTTTTGGATAATTCCATTGGCCTTATTGCAGCTTATTGTACTTTTTCATTGCCTATGTCGATTTGGCTGTTTCTAAATTTTTATGATGAAATTCCGCGGGAGATTTATGAATCAGCCAGTATTGATGGGTGTTCCAGTTACCGGATGTATTGGAATATTGCTCTTCCTCTGGTGCTTCCGAGTATTTCGGTAGTCGCTATCCTGTGTTTTATCGGAGCATGGAATGAGTTTGGACTGGCATTAACGCTGACATTCCGGGATGAGGCAAAGACCCTGCCGATTGCTATCAATACTATGATTCAGCGTGACCGGGATACGCCCTTTGGCTCAATTGCTGCGGCAGGCACATTATCAATGGTTCCAGCTATAATTCTCTCACTCACCATGCAAAAATATATTGTAAAAGGCTTTACAGCAGGAGCAGTGAAGGGATAGGTACGCAGTCAATAAAAATTGTATCGTTCCAGCCGTTATGATTGCATAAGGGTGGTTCGGACACTCACACAAAGGAGGTTATTTTATGAAAAGAAAGATTCTGGCAATTCTTCTTGCACTGACGCTTCTGGGTAGTGCGACAGGGTGTGGTAGTGGTACGCCTGCAGCAGATCAGAGCAGTGGTGCAAACGCATCTCAACCTGAAGAAAGTCCTGCCGGAGAAACATCGGGTGGAGAAGAAAATGCAGCTGCTGAACAGGTTTCTTCATCGGGAGCCAGGGTTGCAGATTATCCCATGCTGGATAATCTGGATCTTGACGGGACACTTAAACCAGGGATGTATGAAGGAAAAAAGATTGTAGTTGCATGTTCAGGTGCCAATTACGAAACAGTATTTAAAATTTTTGCCTCTCTTTTCGAGGAAATGACAGGGGGAGTAGTGGAAGTACAATCCTTCCCGGATCAGCTCTTTGAGAAAGGGCAGATGGGACTGACAAGCAATCAGTTCGATATTGTCTGTATGCCGATTGCGTATATTCATTCTTTTGCCCATGCAGGTCTGCTAACTGATATTACTGAAATGCTGGATACGGTTGCCAGTCCTAATTACGATGAGAAGGACTTCCTTACAGGCATGTATGATACCTATTCCAGATATAATGGTATGCAGGTTGCATTTCCTTTCAAGCCTGATTCAATGGTATTTTTCTATCGTAAGGATCTGTTTGAAGACGAAAACCTGAAGTCCAAGTTTAAAGAAAAATACGGTCGTGAATTGACTGTTCCTGCGACACCGGAGGAGATGCTGGAAGTGGCGGAATTCTTTACAAAGTCAGAAAATCCCGATTCACCTGTTGACTATGGATATTCAGGAGTTTTGTCCAAGGGATCCAGTCGGTTCACCTGGTTTAACCATTTAGGATATTTTGGGGGAGAAGAAATCGGGGATAATTTTACCCCTGGATTTACGGATGGCAGTGGAGTTAAGGCACTCCAGTTCATGCTGGATTTGGTGAAATTTGCACCCAAAGAGAGTATCACCTTTGACTGGGATACCGGAAATACTTATTTTGCTCAGGGCAACGCAGCGATGATGGAGCAATGGCCGGGCTTATATATGAATTGTGAGGCAGATGGCTCTCCCACAAAGGGAAAGGTTGGATATGGTCTTGTTCCGGGCGGAAGTCCTTGTTTGGGAGGATGGGCAATGTCCATTGCAGCCAGTAGTCCCGAACAGGAAATGGCATTTAAATTCTGTGAATTGGTTACATCCAAGGATGGTGAGTATATTAAGGCACCGATCGAAATGGATCCCTGCCGTGCATCTAACTATGAACGAGATATTTTCCTTGAATTGGGCAATCCGGTTTACGATGCGTTAAAAGAAAATCTGGCGGCGGCTTCTCAGCTTGCAGATACAGATATTCCATACGTTTCAGCTCAGATAGGTGATGTTGAAGAAATAGCTATCCAATCTGCACTGGTCGGTGATATCACGGCACAGGAGGCAATTGACAAAATTGCAGAAGAAATGACCAAGGTAATTGACAGCGTCAAGGATGACCTATGACAAAATCTTTGGGCTACGCAATTGCGTAGCCCTTTTTCTGACAAAAGAACAAAACATGTATCATAAATTGTTCGAGAGTCAGCTTTGGAGAGAAAGAGAGGAATAGTCTATGAAGCAATATCAAAATCCGATTCATCTGCCTGAACTGAAAGGTGAAGGAATGGAAGAGGGCTGGGCTAAGGTTGGTGATCCGTTTGTATATCGGTTTAATGGTCGGTATTATCTGTACCCTTCTGCAGGTCCGGATGGTATTGTAGCTTGGGAATCTGAAGACCTGACGAATTGGGAATGTATTGGAATTGTTGCAGATGATCCAATTCTAAGCTACGCTTATGCGCCTGAGATTTTTTATTTTAATGGTATTTTTTATCTAATTACTTCTCCACGTGGGGAAGGACACTATATTTATACTTCCTGCAATCCTACCGGTCCCTTTGAACGGCTTACGGATAATTTTGGACAGACAATTGATGGTTCCATATTTGCCGACGATGATGGTTCACTTTATTTATTTCGGGCCGGAAATCCTTCAATATATGCTCATAAGCTGGATCGTGATGGAACAGTCCATGAGGCTCATGAACTGTTTGGTACATCAATGGGACATTGGACAGAGGGGCCAGGCGTATTCAAACGAGCCGGACGTTATTATATTACCATGACAGGAAATCATCTGCTGTCTCGGGGATACCGAATTGATTATGCTGTCAGCGAGAAAGGACCGTTAGGTCCATGGATGGTTCCGCGCAATAAGACAGTATTGGTTAATTCTGATTATGAAAGCGGCAGCCTTGGCCATTCCTCCAGTGTAATTGGTCCGGATCTGGATAGTTACTGGATTTTTTATCATAGCTATCCTGTGGATCGAAGGGGAGAACGGGATGGTCGGAATTCGCGGATGGATCGTATTCTCTTTCCGGGAGACGAATTGGCAGTGAGCGGTCCATCACAAGGAAAATGCCCGGTTCCTCCTCGCGCAGATTTTTATGGCTGGGCGGACAGTAAAGAGGATGAAAAAAAATTTCTGCATACCATGGGCCAGATTCTTTCTTCCGAAGAACTGGGAAAGACCGGGACAGCGGAGGTTACATTGATACCGGGAAATGACGGGATTGCGTTATTTGCATATCGAGACGGACAGGAGTATATAAGTATATCCTGCGCAGAAGGCCGGTTTACGGTAAGTCTGGTAAAGGAAAATGAGCAGGAATGTCTGTTGGATAAAGAACTCTTTGAGGGATTTCGCACAGATGTGCTGCATTCCCTGCGCGTGGAATTCGCTGCAGATGAGACTCGTTTTTTTATTGATTTGATGATGCAGGGGCATGTAAGAGTATTGGATGGCACAGGGCGAATTGGCTCACAGAAAGCTATGCAGACATCATACGTCGCTTTCCACGGACAGGTTGGACAGTCAGGAGATCGGCTGCATTATAATAATATTCCAGGTACGGCTTATGCCTTATTAGCTATGCCGGGTTCAGACGGAAAGGAGTTCCGGTGTGCCGACGGGCAGCGGCATCTCTTGTTGCGTGGAGGTGAAACGATCCGACTGCGTATTAATGTGGAAAGAACTGGAGCATATCATATTCAGACGTTGATACAGGCATTTGGAGATACAAATATTAAATGTTGTTTCCAGACAGGTGACTTTGAAATGAGGTTGGACAGGATGGAAACCATGCGGCGTATGGAAATGAATGTTATTACACTGGAGGCAGGAATGCAGGAATGCAGCCTGACTGTAAAGGAGGGAGAAGTGCTTCTTTACAGCATGGAATTATTCCCTGCTCCGGAACCGGAACAGAGAGAATATTGTGGATTGGAGCTTTGCCATATAGCCGATCAGATCGAAGGAGATATCAGTATTGATCGTGTGGAGGGCATGCAAATGGATCGCAAAGGGCATGTACTTTCCCGGTTTGGAAATCGATTTCATACAGATGGTTTTATAGAAGCAGATATTTTATTTTATGAGTTTGATTCGGATAATCCTTCCGGGCTTTTTCTTCGCGTGAGTGAGGATTCCAGTTATCATGAGCAGGTTCATATCGGGCACCGTGGATATTTTTTGGGATTTGACGGTAATGATATGTTCATTTGGCGGATGAATTTTGGGAAAAAGGAGTTGTGGCGCCAGCGTTGTCTGCTTTTGCCCTGGAAAGAATACTGTATCCGTATGGAGATCTATGGTGGTTCAATCGCTGTCTGGGTTGATGGGGAATGTTTGGTAACTGTAACTGAAAATGGGCCTTTTCCTTATGGACGTGCAGGAGTTGGCTCCTTTGGGGCACGAACACTTGTTAAAAGAGTTCAATACGAATTGAGGTGAATGACGTGTTATATGATCATTTTACAGACGAGGGACTAAATTTATCCATATGGCAGTTCTGCAACATGACAACACCATGCCTGGAGATGCCGTATCACGTGGGAAATTCCTGCATTGCGCTTCCTGAGCATGATATATGGAATGAAGGAAATTGTCTGCTGAGCCGCGCCTTTCTTCAGGAAAGCAGTGTTGTTGCAGCTGAATTTACCGGATGGGATGAAGAGTGCATGGGGTGCGGCGTTGGCTTCTATGCCGGGAACAGTTCTTTTGGAAAATACGTGCTTCTTGCTGCAACGAATGATCAAATTGAACTGAGGGTTCATTCAGGCAGTCAGAATGGTGAGGCCTTTATGAGCGGCGGTCAGCCCAAATGGCTGGTAGTTGCAAAGGTCGCCTGGAATAAGACGTTTCCGGTCCGGCTGACACTGCAGAGAGAGGGAAAACACTATACGGCAAAGCTATTTGATAACTTTCTGCTGGAGGCAGATATTCCGGAAATTTCAGGAGATGCCCGTGCATTAATTAAGGCACTCCCTTGGCATGAGCGATTTGAAGCATGCCATGCTTATCTGGACTGGGCTATGATAGATGGTTTTGCACCTATATGTACTCTTTCGGGACAGATATTAGATAACAAGGAACGGCCTGTGGAATGTGCGGGAATTCATTTAGCGGGATTTGATCATTTCTTTACGCTGACTGATCAGGAGGGATTCTTTACGCTGGAAAATGTGCCACGTGGAAAGCAGGTTCTTATCGTGGCAGCAGAGGGATTTCTCTTTACGCGCAGGGAACTGTGCTGTATTCCCGGACAATTGAATTCCTGCTGTATTCATTTACAGACGCAGACTCCGGAAACTACTCCACGCCGTGAGTATAACCGTCCTATGTTTGATCGTAGTGGGCATGGATGGCTTTCACTTAACGGAACCTGGCAGTTTCAGTTTGATCCGAATAATGTGGGAGTGAAGGAGCATTGGTATGAAGAACATGCACCTCAGTATGATCGACATATTCGTGTACCATTTTCCTGGGCTTCCCTGATGGGATTTGGTGAAGAGCATTTGGCTTGCGGCAGTACATTACATGAGATGAATACGCAGTTTAACAATTATCATTTAACAGGAGAATACGCATGGTATAGACGCAATTTTACTATACCGGATTCTTTTCCGGATAACGAGCATATAATCCTGCATATTGGTGCGAGCTCTAATGTAACTTATGTTTGGCTTGATAATGATTATCTTGGAATGAGGGAGGATGAATACAGTGATCTGGAGTTCGACCTTGGACTTCTGGAACCTGGATCTGTACATGTGCTGGTGGTGAAAGTTCAGTTTCCTCATGATATTCTTTCTCATAATATGGGAAAACAGATTTTTTGGTTTTCCAGTGCTCCGGGGATTTGGCAAAGTGTGTGGATAGAGCCTCGGGCAGAAGCTCACCTGACACGCGTCCGGCTGACCCCTATACTGGATTTTACAAATGGCGTATGTACGCATGCAGCAGTATTGGCAGAAGTGGCCGCAGAGAATGCACCGGATGGGATAGTAGAAATGACCCTGACAGCTCCGGAAACAGGAAGGTTATATCAGGTGGATATTCCGCTATGCGCTGGTGAGGGAAAAACGGAAATAATCATAGATGATCCCAAACTCTGGGAATATCGTCATGGAAGGTTATATGAAGTTCTTTCAGAGCTTATAATTGGTGGAAAAGGCATTGACTCTGTCAGAAGTCATGTGGGACTGCGTAAGGTAGAATGCCGTTGGCTGCCGGGACATAGTCCGGAGGATACGGATGATCCACTGGAGCAGTATCAATATCTCTATCTAAATGATCTGCCGTTTTATGTGATCGGAATCCTCGATCAGTGCTACAATGCTTTTGGTATCTATACCTATCGTAGTCTTGATGAAGAGGGAGAAGAGGGCAAACGAGGATCCATCCGTTATGATATTGATCGAACGATAGCATATGGTTATAATCTCTCACGCGTACATATTAAAGAGAATGAACCACTTTGGTACAATGAATGCGATCGGCGGGGACTGCTGGTATGGACAGAGCATCCGGGAAATTTTTATGCAACTCCGGAAGATCCCCGATGGCAAAAGGCTTATTACCGTGAACTGGATGGCATGCTTGAACGTTTACATAACCATCCCAGTATTGTAATTGTTTCTACGATCAATGAATCATGGGGAGTGGAAGGCTGCCATGTAAGTACGCCCTGGGAAAATGAATTGCGTTATCAGTTCCTGCGGGATAATGGATATCGGGCAAAGAAGGCATGGCCTCACGTGCTTGTCTGCGATAACTCAGGGTTTGGTAAAACGGAGGCTTGTGAAATTAATGATTTTCACTATTATCCTGCAGAGCATTGGGAGGCAAAAGAACGTTGGGAAACGTTGATACAAAGCTGCTATCCTGGTTCAACCTACAACTATATTAATCGAGTCCGTGCACCACATTGTGTTGGTGAAGCAATACAGTCAGGAAAACCTATCTTTATCAGCGAATTTTTGCATATTAATGGAATTGACATGCAGCTGCGAATGTTTCAGAAAATTGCAGGCTATTTACGTATGAATGTTGCATCACATGAGATGGAGGATTCCGGGCCGCTGACAGCTGAACGTTATGAACGTGACTATGGCTATGTGGATCATCATATGAATCCGCTGGGATATGATATGGTCAATAATATGGATATGGTCGTAGCTGACTGTAACCGTATTGAACATGTACATTCCGGTCAAAAACTGAGTATTGACCTTTATACTTCCCATTTCGCATGGCGGGATATGAAAAACCCCGTACTGCATGTGACTGTAACGGGTATAGATTGGCTGGGACGTTATATAGAAGGAATTATTACTATAGAACGTTCCATAGATTTTAAGCCATTCGTTGTGGAGCTGCAGGATACTATTGAATTTACTGTCCCGGAAAAAATGCGTGGGGCATATGTCTTTTTCTATGTAGAGGATGATGGAGATATTTTATGCCGTAATTATATTCAGCTTTATATAGAGGAAGCCTGCATGGACAACCGGATGGGTGAAATCACAATTTCTCCTGGCATGTATACACGTGCAGATGGAAACTATGTACAGGTTTTCCAGGAAGAAGGTGTCTGTGCAGTCAGTGTATGCGGAAAAGGAGAACTGCGCTATGTTGTAGAACTGCCGGAAACTATAACGGCAAGTCTGCTTATTTTGGAGGCAGGGGCGCGAGAAGGTAAAAATGCCATTAAAGTGACGGATGAAATTCTTTTTGGGACACAGATAGAGGTATACTGGGATGGCAAATATACGGATACACTAAAACCTCAGGATGATCCTTCAGATGAGCGTGCTCTGTTCTCAAATGGTTCACAGGGAGGAAATCCTTATAACTACCGCAATACTGGACGCCTTGGTTACGGAGAAAGATTTGAAGTACAGCTGCCGACGAATGCACTGGAAGCAGGAGTGCATGAACTTATATTGAAAAGCAGCGGCGGCGGTATGACAATTTATGGCCGGTATACAGGCAGATATGGTATGGATCCTACAATTGTATTTGAATCATAAACATAGTATTGTAATCCTGCTCTTATAATAGCAGGAATATAAAAAGAAAAATGTATGATTTAAAAGGCACGGAATCGCTTCATATGATTCTGTGCCTTTTTATATATTAAGAGATTTAAGGTAAACTAAAAATATTTTAAGTCAGTAAATCTGATTGGGTCCTTTGATTAGATAGCGCAGGCTTTGTGTGTGAGTAGGCTGAGCGTCCATGTAAATAAATGAAGTGGGTATTCGTGTGTGAACAACAGTAAAATCCCCCCGGATCTGTGTAATCAGCAAATCTATCGCATTCTGTACCATAGTACGGTAATCCTGTTGTATAAAATGGACACCAGGCAAATAGGGAGGATCAAAGCTGACGATTTCAAAATCCACACCGGGTGTCCGTTTCATTTGGATTACAGCATAATAAGCAATCTGTGCTATTTCTGCATTGGCACAGAAAAAGCCGCGAAGCTGGCTGTATTTGCGCAGATGCTGAAGAATAGAAGCCATGATATATTCAATACGATTTTCATTGCTTTTGTCCAGAAGCCGAAGATCATCTATCATACAGTCGTTCTTTGGGGTAAAGTGAAGCCTTGCATTGGCGAAGGCTTCTCTAAAACTGTCATATCGTTCAGTGACGGTACTGTTGCAAAGGGGAAAGTGTAATATCGCAATTTGTTCGCCTACTGCATTCAGAAGATAATCCGCAGCTAAACGGGATCCCTGCCGGTTATCTGAAATAATATAGGATCCCCCGGTAGTTTCCAGATAGCGATCGATAAAAACAAGAGGATATGGGGCTGTTGTACCGCAGCCACGGATCAGTCTTGAAATCATAGGGCTGTTCATTTCAGTAACTACAGGAAAAAGGATGGTTCCCTGGACACCGCTTTTTATGTACTGGTTCAAAAGCTCTTTTTCAGTTCTTACATTCTCCTGAGAACAGCAGGAGTAAAGGCGGTAATTATTTTTCTGGCAGAGCTCGTTCAAATACATCATGTATGTTTGATCAATGAGCGATGATGCGCTGGGGAAAATTGCACCAATTGAAATAGGACGGTCATTACTGTCCGTCCGGGAAATGGAATAAGGACTTTTACTTACAAATGATCCCTTTCCCCTTATACGAGTGATTAGTCCGCGGTCTGCCAGTGAATTCAGGGCATTTTTGGCCGTAATGGCACTTACATAATACTGCTCGACCAATTCTGATTGGGACGGAATTCTATCTCCTTCCCGCAGCTGGCCGGATGCAATCATATTAAATAGATCCTGTTGAATCTTTTTGTACATGGGAATTGACATCGTTATCTCCTGGCATATTAGCTTTGAATATAAACAAAAGTTAGTGATTACATATATTAATTATTTCTACAAATCTATTGTATCAAATTGAAAGTGCTGTGGCTAGTGTATGTGATAAATATTATGATGTTGGAGGGTGAATAAAACTTTGTCTAACTCCAACATTAAACCTCTGCCTCCACAAATTTAACTTTCGTTATGAAAAGCCGCCCCCACAAATTAAAGAAAATAATTAGCACTCACCTCTTGACATTGCTAATAATGCGTGTTATATTACAAATAGAACAAAGGAAAGGACAAAGATACAAAAAGCAATAAACATCGAAAGATGAGGGTACTTTTATACCGGAGTCGGAACCTGCGTTCCAGACATGTAAACGATAATTTTTATTTTACAGAAAAGGAGCGATAATTATGTTAATGCCTAGTATTTTTGGAGAAAATTTATTTGACGACTGGATGAGCTTTCCGTTCAGGAATTTCAACACGAACAGCCTTATGAAAACTGATATCAGGGAAACGGACGGCAGCTTTGAACTGGACATTGATATGCCCGGGTTTAACAAAGAGGATTTAAAGGCGGAGCTGAAGGAAGGCTACCTTACCATCAGCGCTTCCACGAACAAAGATAACGGTGAGAAGGACGAGAATGGCAGATATATCAGAAGAGAAAGATATGTGGGTTCCTGCAGCAGAAGCTTCTACGTGGGCGAGGATATTAAGCAGGACGATATCAAGGCGAAATTTGAGAACGGTATCCTGAAGATTTCCGTTCCTAAGAAAGAAGCGCAGCCGAAGGTGGAAGAAGATAAGCACATTGCGATTGAAGGCTGACAAAGTGGCAAGGCTTACAAGGCCGTCGGCAATAAAGCCGGATGCAGCGGCCCGGATAGAGAAAGGCCGCTGTAAGAGGAGAATGCTGTGGTAACTGGTGTCTGATTTCAGAAGAATGGAGGAATGACTTATGTTGATGCCCAGTATTTTTGGAGAGAATTTATTTGATGATTTCATGGATTTTCCGTTTGATGATAAATGGGAGAAGAAGCTGAACAAGGAGTTCTTTGGGAAAAAGAATCCGTTGTACGGCAAAAATGCTTCCCGCCTGATGAAGACCGATGTGCGTGAAACAGATAATTCCTACGAACTGGATGTGGATCTGCCCGGATTCAAGAAGGACGAGATTCAGGTAGAGCTGGAGAACGGCTATCTGACAATCAGCGCAGAGAAGGGCCTGGATAAGGAAGACGAGAAGAAAGGCAGGTATATCCGCAGAGAACGTTACGCAGGAGCCTGCAGCCGTACCTTCTATGTTGGCGAGGATTTGGAACAGGCTGATATTAAAGCCAGCTTCAAGCATGGTATCCTGAAGCTTTCCGTTCCCAAAAAGGAAGAAAAGAAACAGGTGGAAGAGCATAATTATATAGCAATTGAAGGCTGATTCCGTCTGCCGCAGGGCAGGCCGGACAATCGTTTTGGATAATATGGAATTGGAAGTTTCCTCCTTTACAGGCATCGGCGAAGCCGGGCGCAGCAGCGTTTCCCGCTTTGCCGGTGTCCTTTTTTTGTTCGCGGAGGTTTGTGCAATTATGCCATTTTCCTTTTTCACGTACTGTGTTAGACTTATCCTCAGAAAATAATGCAGGGGGAAATGGGCATGGAGAAAAAAATGGTAAGAGTCGCGCCGCCGCAGCTGGGGCGTTCGCTCAGGGAAGCAGAGGACGGCCTGGCGCTTCTTGGCAATGCCTGCAGGGAGGATATGCCTGTGGAGCAATGCCATATCCGCGGACTGACGGTGGAAAACCAGGATTTTTATAAAATAAATCTGGAAGGCGTGATTTTTGAAAACTGTACCTTCCTCCATTGTAATTTCGAAAAAGCCAGTTTTATCGATGTGCGGTTTAAGACCTGCGATTTGTCCAACAGCCGCTTGGACGACTGTTATTTCAGCCGCTGCGAATTCCTTTCAGTAAAAGGGGTGGGTGCGGATTTCCATGAAAGCCTGCTGAAGGAGGTACGCATGGAGGAGTGCGGCCTTTCTTTTGCCAATTTCAGTGGAACCAGGTGGGAATCGGCGATATGGAACGCCTGCGATATGCAGGAAAGCTATCTGGCGGACTGCCGTTTTAAGAAAATGGAATGGAAAGGGCTGAACCTGAAGCGGGCCAGTTTTTTCCATACGCCCTTAAAGGGAATGGATCTTCGCGGGAATGAGATTGAGGGCATTGTTTTATCGGAGGAAAAAGGGGAGCTGCGGGGAGCGGTGACGGATTTATATCAGGCGGCGGAGCTTGCGAGGCTGCTGGGGATTGTTATAAAATAGGGTCTGTAAAAAAGGCCGGACAGCGGAAAGGAAGACAGGAAAATGGCAATTGACAAGGTAAGGAATTATTTGAAAAAATGGAATGCGGACGGCAGGGTTCTGGAATTTGAGGTTTCCAGCGCCACGGTGGAGCTGGCGGCGCAGGCGCTTCACTGCGAAGGCAAAAGAATTGCGAAGACACTGTCCTTTGATTTGGGGGATCGCTGCATCCTTATCGTGACTGCAGGGGATGCAAAAATAGATAACGCAAAGTATAAGGCAAAATTCGGGAAAAAGGCGAAAATGCTTCCTGCCATCGAGGTGGAAGAGAAAATCGGACATGCTGTGGGAGGCGTGTGCCCGTTTGCTGTGAATGAGAATATATCGGTTTTTCTGGATGAATCACTGAAACGTTTTGACACAGTGTTCCCTGCCTGCGGCAGCAGCAACAGCGCGATTGAAGTTAACATGGAGGAACTGGAGGAATACTCCGGAGCCTGTGAATGGGTGGATGTCTGCAAGGATTGGGCGCAGGCAGAGAGTTGATTTCGGACGGACCGGGGCCAGGATAAGCAGGGATCAGGATGCGTACAAGCCGGGATAGGCAGGAAATGGAATACACAGAAGCCGGAATAAAACGGAACCAGGATAAACAGATATGGTAAAAAGCAGGTAAGTGATTATGAAGGAAGAACGGTTTTCAGCTTTCAGACTGCATAAGGAGCATAAAGGGATTATTTTCCTATATGGTGTTTTTGCACTGTTTTTCAGCGCATTTTATCTGTTACTGATGAGCGCCTGGAGGCCGAAGGGCGCGGCGGAGCTGGGGAAATTTGCGGCGTGCGTCGGCCTGATTTATGTGGCGCCGGGGCTTATGTGCAGCCTGCTTGGCGGCATTCTGCTGGCAGGGCAGAAGAAGAGAGGTTATTTCCTTTTGATCCTGCGGAATTTTCCGGGGCTGGCGGCAGCAGTCCTGACAGCCGGGATTGTGGGATTTTTTTCTTCGATCTGTGCTGTTGTAGGGCTTTTCCTCGGCGGTTCTGGAAGAGTCCGTACACAGAAGGAACGGGATAAGGAGTGGGAAAAATTCGCTGAAAGCGGCGTGGGATATGCGGTAAATGCAGAAGAGAACGCGCCGGCGCTGATAGTTGACAATCGAAGGGGGCGTACGGAAGAAGCGGCGATGGTATTATCCGGCGGGCTGATGGCCTCTTTAAGCAACCTGATGCTCTGCGGCGGCATGGGAGAGGGCAAATTGCCGGGACGTGCCGTGGACAGGAGCCTGGAGGTCTATGTGAGGCTTAAGGTTTATTTTGATAAGCTGATATTTTCAGGTGTTGAGGTGGCAGTTGGCTGTCTTATGACAGCGGTGTTTACATTTCTTTATGATGACAGGCGTATTGTGGGGCCGGAGGCGTTTGGGGGCGGAAGGCGGTCTGAGAATTCCCTTGTATTTAAAGCGCTGGCGAGGTGGGCCGGGGCAGCGGGAATGGCCGCAAAGCCCATGCCTGCGGATTTCATGGGCTTTGCGCTCTGGCTGCTGGTTCTGGCCGTAGTCTGTATGTATGGATACCATTTTTACAGGTGCTTCCGGCTTTATTGCTGGAATGATTCCTGGGAAGAAACATACAGGGGGAAGCTTGAGACTGCAGGCGTTGCGCCCCATATCAGTACGGTAACTTTTCCTGAATGGTAAAAAAAGGGAAAGTCCCGGGCATTCTGTGCCGCAGGGACTTTCCCTTTTGTAATTTTTCCGTAGCTGTGAGGGCACTGGAGAATTAAGTCTTTTGCTTAACCCTTTACAGCGCCGATGGCAATACCTTTTACAAAATATTTTTGCATGAAAGGATATATAACCATAACCGGCAGAATGCCCATTACGGTCAGAGCCATGCGGACTGAGGTGGAAGGCAGATCAGCGGTGTTGATATTGCCTCCGGCCTGCGCCTGTTGCCGCAGGGAGTCGAGATCCCTCTGGATATTCATCAGCAGTACCTGGATACTGAACATACGATCGTCGTTCAGATAGTACAGACCGTTCATCCAGTCGTTCCAGTAGGCCAGGCCAACAAGCAGGCCGATGGTGGCGATGATGGGCAGGGCCATGGGCAGTACGATGCCGAAAAGTATCTTAAATTCGCTGGCGCCGTCAACCCGGGCCGCCTCAATGACCGCATCCGGAATATTAGCGGTGAAATAGGTACGCATCATAATAACGTTGAAAGCGCTCATCAGCAGGTTGGGGATAAGCAGGGCGAATACGGTGTTGCGGATATGGAAGGTTTGGGTCCACATAAGGTATGAGGGAACCAGACCACCGGAAAAAAGCATGGTGAAGAATAAATAAAAGGCGAATATGTTCCTGCCCGGCAGTTCCTTCCGTGAAAGCGGATAGGCATACAGTGTGGTGAACAGCAGGTTGCACACCGTACCGATTGCAGTCACCAGAAAGGAAATTGCATAACCGCGGAATACTGCGGCAGATTTCGTAAACAGATATTCATATGCATAGGTACTGAACTTCTCAGGAAAGAAGCTGTAGCCGTTTGTGATCAGAGTCTGTTCTTCAGTGATGGAGGACATAATCAGCAGTATGAAAGGTGCAATTGCACAAATAATAAGAAAGCTCAACAGGATATGAGCAAAAATCTGGAATCCTTTTCCCTTGTCTACCATAATATGCTGCCTCCTTCTTAAAACAGGGAACTCTCATTGTCCACCTTGCGGACAATAAAGTTAGCGGTTACTACCAGAATGAATCCTACAACAGACTGATATACGCCTGCTGCGGAGGACATGCCGATGTTGTTGGTCTGCATCAGGCCGCGGTACACATAGGTATCGATGGTCTGGGTCACGCTGATCAGGGGACCGGAGTTCTGGGGAACCTGATAGAACAGACCGAAATCAGACCGGAAGATACCGCCCAGGGCCATCAGGGTCAAAATGATAATTGTAGATTTCAGGCCGGGCAGTGTTACATTTTTGATTTGCTGCCAACGGCTGGCACCATCTACCACGGCCGCCTCATACAAAGTGTGGTCAATACCGCAGATGGTGGCATAATACAGTATCATGTTGTAGCCCAGGCCTTTCCAGATGTTGATGACAACCAGGATGACAGGCCAGTATTTAGGGCTGTTGTACCAGTCGATAGGTTTTGCGCCGAAAGCAGCCAGAAGCGAGTTGTTGATATAACCATTGCTGCTGCTCAGGAAAGCAAATGCCAGATAGCTGACGATAACCATGGAAATCAGGTAGGGAATGAGGATTACGGTCTGGTACAGCTGTTTGGCCTTTTTGCTGTGGACTTCGTTAAGGATAATGGCCACTGCAACAGCCAATATGGTGCCCAGCCCGATAAATACCAGGTTATAGAGCAGGGTATTCCGGATCATGACGAAGGCATCTTTTGTGCGGAAAAGGAATTCAAAGTTTTTAAAACCGCACCACGGACTGCCATAGATGCCGTCTCTGGCGTTATACTGTCGGAACGCGATCTGAATGCCAAACATGGGTATGTAGCAATTGATAAACAGATAGATGACGCCAGGCACGAACATCAAATAAAGGGGCCAGAATCGTTTCAGCTTTTTTCTGACATTCTTCATATTTTAGTCCTCCCTATGATTTGATAATGTGTAAAGAAGAGGCGGGTTGGGGAGCAACCCATACCCGCCTTCCTTTTTTGCATGCTTATGTTTATATCAGGGTTTCCGGAGTTTATTTCTTACCTGCCAGAAACTCATCCAGCTGACGCTGTTTCTCTGCAATGATTTCATTGATGCCGGCGCTTTCCAGTTCAGCAATGAACTTGGGAAGGTTTTCATTCGGGTCCATAGCGCCCCAGCGAAGTGCTGTGTGGTATGCGGATACAACGTTGTTGCAGGCGGTAACCTGGTTCAATACCGGGTTGCTGTCCCAGGAGAAGCCATGGGCAGGGCTGGCAACACCGCTTTCATTGAACTTATTCAGCTCATCCCACAGGTCAGCCTGAGCACCTTTCCAGAGAGGAGTAATCTGCTGGTTAGGCCAAGCCCAGTCAACGGAGGAATAACCGCTGGCATTAGGATCCACGCCTTCGGGAGTGGTAATAAAGGTTTTGGAATCATCTGTGTATACCCAATGCTTGCCTTCGATACCATTGATAAACAGGTTGGAAACCTCAGGATCGGTATACATCAGGTTCCACAGCTCCATAGCCTTTTCAGGATGGGGTGAGCTGTAAGGAATGATGAAGGAGTTGCCGTTGGATACGTCGGTATATTTGTAAGGCTCAACCACTTTCATGAATACCACTTCTTTGCCTGTGGACTTGTAGTTTTCCAGTTCCTTGCCGGGCTTCCAGTTTTCAAACATTGCAAAACCGTTGCCGGAGAGCAGGTTGTTTTCAGTGGTTGTGGTAGCATCAGGCATGATCAGGCCTTCCTGATTCCATTTGTACATCATTTCACAGAATTTGCGATAGCTTTCAGTCGCATAATAGTTCACAACCTCTGTGGTGTCGTTGTAAACATTTTCCAGAATGCCCAGGTTATCGCCCAGAGGATCAGTAGGCAGAGTTTCCTGCATACCGCCGCCGGCCCATGTGGGAACGAGAGGATACATGTCGGGATATGCTTCATGAACCTGAGTCAGGATTTTGTACATATCATCGTAAGTACCCATTTCAGGAACTTCAATTCCCAGTTCGTCCACGATATCCTTGCGCATGGAGAAACCAGCGGAACGGGAAGTGTCCTTCATGTCGGGAAGTGCATACAGTGTACCGCCGAAACAGCAGGCATCCAAGTCAACAGGATTGATAACTTCAAGAGCGCCCTGTCCGTATTTTTCAACCAGATCGTCCAGAGCTGTAGCATAGTTGTTACGTACAATAGCAGCCAGCTGGCCGTTAACGTTATTATAGTTCAGCATATCGATGGGTTCACCGGAAGTAAGAGCCAGATTGATCTGTTCTGCGTCCTGACCGCGGACAAGCTCGATTTCAACACCGATTTTCTCGCGGGTAATCTCGCTGATAGCGGCGGCAACCTCGTTGCAGTCTTCGGTATCGGCACTGCCGACGCCCCATACCACCAGCTTTACAATCTCGCCGTTATTCTCACTGCCGCCGGTATTTTCGGCACTTGCGCCTTCATTGGAAGCGCCTGCATTGTCTGAATTTCCTGTACTGCCTGTACTGGTGCTGCCGCATGCGGCAAGGCTGGCTGCCATTACGCCGGCCAGCAATAAAGCTGCACCCTGTCTCCAAAATTTAATCATGTTATTTCGCTCCTTACTTGGTTAGTAGTAGTTATTAAAGCCCCTCTCCAAGGGCTGGGTCATGATGTAAGGGCCGCCGCAGCCTGCATGTCCTGCCTGCCCATTGTCCGCGAAACGGAAAACAGTGCAAAAAGGTTCTGGCTACAGTCCCCTGCATTGTAGATAATTGCCTTTCTTATCCGACAGCTAATGGATAGGGAAGGTGTGTGTCTGCCCTGACGGGTTAACCACTGTCAAAATGCGCAGGCGGTTCAAAGCCTGACTTAAATCTCTGCTTTTTCATACTCTTTTTCATCCCTCCTTTTTCAGACTGTCTGAAAACCTCCTTTTGGGTATAAAACCCGCTTCCGTTATTTTCCTGAGTACAATTTATGTTCTCCGTAAAACACCCTCCGGGAAGCTTTTTCCCCTGAAGCAGCCGGTTATCCGGCTGTTTTGTTTTCGGACAATCCTCTTTCTTGATTAATATTATATTTATCGTTAAACTAAATCTTTTTATTATATTGCCATTACTTTATAAACTTTGTCAATATAAATCACAATAAAAAACATAAATTTAGTAATTATATACAATTTTATTTATGTAAATTGGTAATTAATTCCAGTTATATCGTTAAACTTACAAACAGAAGTTAAAAAGCCTCAGAAAGCAAAATCGTGTATGCAGCGGCAGGATTTTTTGGGAAAAAGATTTTCCGTAAAGAAAGGCGGATGGAAAAAAACGTGGTAAACGGCGCATTTTGATTGCATAACCGGACATATCTGTGATAGGATGAAAGCATCGAATTTCTGTTGAGGCCGTAAGCGCCTTGTCATGTGTGTATTGTGTGAGTCTTGAAGAGAGATCTCCCTGAATTTCCGAAAATAACGGAAAAGAACAGACGGAAAAAAAGGAAGAGGCGGCCGGATACGGCGGGCTTTTTATTTGGAGGAACGAAATGGATAAATATCAGATATTGAAGCAGTATTTTGGATATGACAGCTTCAGGGACGGACAGGAGCTGCTGATAGACGGTATTTTGCAGGAACGAGATGTCCTTGGAATTATGCCTACCGGAGCGGGAAAGTCTCTCTGCTATCAGGTGCCTGCTTTAATGCTGCCCGGAATTACGCTGGTGGTATCGCCCCTGATATCCCTGATGAAGGATCAGGTAGGGGCCCTGAACAGCGTGGGAATCCATGCGGCTTTCCTGAACAGCTCACTTACATATGGTCAGTACAGGAAGGCATTGGAATACGCGAAGGCTGGACGATATCCCATCATTTATGTGGCGCCGGAGCGGCTGGTGACGGAGGAATTCCTGGATTTTGCCAGAACTGCCCAAATTTCCATGGTTGCCGTGGATGAGGCGCACTGTGTCTCCCAATGGGGACAGGATTTCCGTCCCAGCTATCTGAAAATTTCAGAGTTTATCGGAATGCTGCCTGAGCGGCCGGTGGTCGGCGCTTTTACGGCTACGGCTACCAAAGAGGTCAGGGATGATATCATAGATATTCTTATGCTCCGTACCCCGGAGGTGCTGACGACCGGCTTTGACCGGCCGAATCTCTATTTTGCCGTGCAGACTCCCAAAGATAAATATGCCACAATGAAAAATTATCTGGAGCTTCACAGGGAAGAAAGCGGGATTATTTACTGCCTGACCAGAAAAGTGGTGGAGGAGGTCTGCGAGCGGCTGCGGGGGGACGGTTTTCCGGTTACCCGTTACCATGCGGGACTCAGTGACGGTGAAAGGAGACAGAACCAGGACGATTTTATTTATGACAGATATCCGGTTATGGTGGCTACCAATGCCTTTGGAATGGGCATTGATAAATCCAATGTGCGGTATGTAATACACTATAATATGCCTAAGAATATGGAGTCGTATTACCAGGAGGCCGGCCGCGCGGGCAGAGACGGGGAGCCGGCGGAATGTATCCTCCTCTACGGCGGCCAGGATGTGGTGACGAATCAGTTTTTTATCGATAATAACCAGGATAATCAGGAGATGGATCCGCTGACAAAGGAGCTTGTGATGGAGAGGGACAGGGACCGGCTCCGGAAGATGACTTATTATTGTTTTACCAATGAGTGCCTGAGAGATTATATTCTGCGGTATTTCGGAGAATATGGCTCCAATTACTGCGGGAACTGCTCCAATTGCTTAAGCCAGTTTGAAGAAGTGGACGTGACGGAGATTGCCAGAGTCCTGCTGGGCTGCGTGCTTGCCTGCCGCCAGCGGTATGGGACGAATGTGATTATAGACACGGTGCATGGTGCAAACACGGCGAAAATCAGGCAGTACCGGATGGATGAAAACCCGCATTACGGGGAGCTGTCCAAAGTGCCTGCCTATAAGCTGCGTCAGGTGATGAATTATCTGATGCTGAATGAGTATCTGGCCGTCACCAACGATGAATACGCCATCGTGAAGCTTACCGGGAAGTCAAAGCTTATCCTGGAAGAGGATGAGACGGTGATGATGAAAATGGCGAAGGAGCAGGAGCATCCTGCGAAGGCTGCCGGTGAAAAGAAGGGCAAAAAGAGCAGGGGCGCCGTCGCCTTCGATCTGGATGAGGAGGATGAGAGGCTGTTTGAAGTCCTGCGCGGACTGCGCGGGGAAATCGCACGAAAGGAAGGCGTGCCGCCTTATATAGTTTTTTCGGATAAGTCGCTGGTGCATATGTGCGTGATACGGCCTGTGGATAAGAATGAGATGCTGTCAGTATCAGGCGTTGGTGAGTTCAAGTTTGAAAAATACGGAGAGCAGTTCCTGCAGTGTATTGCCCGGTTCAACCGGGAGAACGGCAAGACGGATGAACCGGACAGCTTGGGCGCTGTGGATTTTTCCAGCCTGGATTATGATGTGGTGCAGGATTATGAAGGGGTGCCGGAGCTGGAAGCGGATGCGGGAAAAGAGGAACTGCCGGCCGGTACGAAAAGCGGGAAAAAGACGAAGGAAGAGTTTGTGATGACGGAGGAAATCGCGTCGCAGATACACTATGCCCCGCGGATGTCCTTAAGTGATCTTGTGGGTCAGATGAATGATTTACGGGATGAGAGCGCGACGAAACGTCTGACCATAAAGGCGGTGGAGCAGATGCTGCTGGAAGAAGGGCTTTTTGAACTGAAATTCGTCAATCGGATGCCGCTGCGGAAGATAACGGAATATGGGAAGGATTTTGGGATAGAAGCCGAGGTACGGGTCAGTTCCAAAGGGAATGAATATGAGGTGTTTTATTATACGCAGGAGGCGCAGAGAGGGATTGTGGAGCTGCTGCTGACTGCGGAGGATGGAACAAGGGGTTGAAGCAGGATAAGAGTTTAAATATAATTGTACAGGGGGAATTCAAAATGAAGCCTGAAATGATAAATGGTATTATTGTGCCGTATAATTTATCAACCAAACAGCTTATTGACAGACTGCACGCTGCAGCAGATATGTCCTGCTTTTCTGTTTGCTGCACAGCTCTTTCGTATAAAGACGATGAAGAAGCGTATGAGGCCTTGCTTCCGTATTTATCTGACAATGATTATCATAAAAGGCTTTATGTATTCGGTGTGATATTTCGTATGCCTTACGCCATTAAGCTAAATGATAAATTGCAGGAAGCGTTGTTGACTGATGATATCCATTTTATTATAAGAGCATTAGAGGCGTACTCCAGCGGTAAGTTTTGTATTCACGATGAAATTATACGCGCGTGCTTTTTGAACAATCATGAGCAAATTGACGCATGTTATTATGCGTGTTTACAGCAGCTTTCCCCTACACAAGAAAATCTTGAATTTTTTAAATTGCTTTTTAATATATCAAATAACATCAGTCACCGTATTGCACTTGCTGAAGTAATTACCGAGAGAGCGACCCAAAAAACATTTTATGAATTATTGGATTTATTTCTTGATGACAGCGCAGAAAAAATACGTTATCAAGCAGCTAAGCTGGCAATTAGATTCTGTGATACAGATGCATTAAAAAAACTTTCAAACGATACTGATGGTCACATTCGTAAGCTTATAAACAAAAGTCTATGAGCACATTGCCGGCTATAGAAAACAATGTAAAGTTGTGTAGAGGAATAGAGGATAGGGAACAAATATTTTTCCATTATACAGACCGGCTACAGATATGCTAACAGGACTTTGGCGTGGGGACAAAGACATTTTAGATGAGGCGGTTCCAAAAGCAAATAAATTTGCAACATTATTTGTGAAATATCCTGAGCCAACCATAAACCATGTTTTAACCAATCCCAATTTATAAGGAGGAGTAAAATGCCATATATAACAATTGAAAGCGGAGCTTTATCAGATGAACAAAAAGAAAATCTGATTAAGCGTTTAACAGAAGTTTCATCTGAAATAATGAATGTACCGCAGGAATTTTTCTCTGTTACCATTAAAGAATTACCAGATAAAAATTTTGGTATTGGTGGAAAAACAATAGACAAAGTAAAGTCCGAGTATATGGAAAAACATAAATAAATTCCAGCTGGCTGCGCGGCAAATGACGGGGAACCGCCTGCATGAATTCTTCTGTACAGCGGACCGGATATCTGGCCGTCACCAAGGAGGAATATGCCATCGTGAAGCTTACCGGGAAGTCAAAGCTTATCATGGAGGATAGGATGGTGTTATGGAAATGGCGAAGGAGAGGGATATTATGCTGTTTCAAAAAGAAAAGATAGAGGTAATTGCAGGACGCAGGGGGTGTTTGGCGGCATTTCCCTCGGAGCATCTGCTTCTTGCTGTGCGGGGCAGCTGTGGGAGGTTAAGCATGGACTGGTTTGAACCGGAAAAAGAAGCCAGAGGATGCGAAGCGGACTATCGCTCTATCCTGTATCTGGGCGAAACCCCGCTGCTCAGGATACAGGCCAACGGCTCCCCTACCTGTGAGAGTATGCTGGCGGCAGGGTATGGGATACCGGAGGGCTGCAGGGAAATTCGTTCGGTCCGGGCTGCATTGGATAAGCCATATGCCGGACTTGCGGATGCGCTGGAGCGGGTGAGGCCGGTCCTTGGCCTGCTCCAGCCGGGAATTTATGTATTGTCTTATTCGGATTACTATCCAACCGATGGTGACGGGCATTTCTTCTGGGATGTACCGGAGTCATTGACGTCATTCAAAGCGACGTCGGAGTACTATGATTCAGATAAGCATCGTGTGCTTCCCTGTTTCCCCTGCTATCTCTATCCTGCGCAGAGCGCACAAAAGTACGATCCTCAACAGGCGGAGAACTATCGGCGGCGCCTCAGGGCAGGGGAGGCGCTTCCTCCTGTTTTGGCCTATTCGCTCTGGGGATATATGAGTGTCCTTCTGGATGGGCACCACCGCGCCTGCGCCTGTGCACTGGAGGAAAAAACAGTGCCGGCCCTGACCATATCGCGTCCGGGGCGTATCTGGAGAGAGGGAATCCTGCATATTGTCTGGCCGGACGGGAGCGAGACGCCGGCGGCGGATATCATCACCCCTGCGCAGCAAAAACTCTTTGATTGCCCGTTGGGAAGGAAACGAAGGGGAACGCCTCCGCCGATCGCCTCCGGTGTCGGTCCGGTATGGGACATAGAGTATATAAAGGCAGCGCAGCGTTACCCCATGTATGCCGATGCGGGAGCGCTGGCGCTGTACCCGGGGGTGGAACTGAATGCGGAAGGGCTTCGATGTCTGGCGATGGATGATGATCATGAGGATCCGGACTCGGCGGCGCGGCTGCTGCGGTATGCCGCACGGCAGCCCGGAGCCGATGCAAAGGACCTTGCTATGGCGTTCATCGAGCCGGGATACCCGGATGTGCTGCGTCAGAGCGCTTTTGAGGTATTGGATCGGATGAAAGATGATCCGGAAATTGATGAACTGATGATTTCCGTATTGGTCAACTGTGAGCGGGAAGACGATCCTGTCTACCGGATCGCCAACGGGCATTGGGATTCATTGGACGGGGAATGAAATGCTTTGCCGTCCGCTTAAATTTTCCATCATTCAGATAATTGAGAGCGGCGGCCTCGCTTAATCTGGTAGTTCCTGCCGGTTCTAATAGTCCCGTGCATCACGATACGCATCCAGCATAGCCTTCAGATGATGCTCCGGCATATTCGCAGGCAGGTTATGGACTCCTGCAAAAATATAATTTCCACCGGCGCCCAGTATTTTAACATTTTTATAAACGTTTCTGTAGACATCCTCGTAAGAGGAGGATATATCAATAAGCTGTGCATCATAGCCGCCGCCCCAGAAAACCACATCCTTTCCAAAGCGTTGCTTAAGGGCTTCCGCCGACATACCTGCGGCGGAGGTCTGGACAGGGTTAACGATCTGAACGCCGCATTCGATGAGATCCCCTAAGATAGACGCGATGGATCCGCAGGAATGCAGATTTATTTTCATGTTGGTGATGCTGCGCCAGCCCTGGAAAAACTGTTTATAAAAAGGCTTATAAATATCCCTCCACAGTTCTTCGCCGATGGTAACGCCATTGTTGTCGCCAAAGTCATGTGCCACCGATAGGATATCCACGTATTTTCCTACGGCCTGTTCCAGCAGCTCAATCTGCTTTAAGCCTGCTTCCACGCATTTTGACAGCAGCGCCCGCATCACATCCGGTTCTTCCATCATTAAAACCATGGAACCGATCATACCGCCGGGAGCTACCTGCAGGTCGGTAATGCTTTCCCCAAGACAGAGAGACAGATCCGTTTCTTCATATAATTTTTTCGCGGCATTTTCCAGATTACGGAGTGTTTTTTCTTCAATTGTGTCCCTGGGATGGAATTGCTCCGGATCCGGCACTTCGATTTCAGCCATCAGGTCAACAGCCTCATTTTGATCAAAATAATAGGAGCCCTTCGGGCAGATTACTCCGCCGCAGCTGTCCCAGACCAGGTATCCATCGCTGTTTACACTAAAATAATCCTGCACCGGTATGGAGAAGGTTTTTCCCCAGAGCTTCTGTTCCTTCCATTGCCCGTCTGCGTCTCCCCGTAGATCACTTTTACACATATTAGGGGAGGCAAGCAGGATAAGGTCTCCGTCCATGGCACGGATTACGGGTTCTTCAAAAACGGCATTCATCATAAAGGTATCTACTCTGGCGGGCTTTTGCTCCACGCCCATAAGCTCCTGCAGATTGTCATAAGCTATTACGTGCAGTCCTGCTGTTTCGCAGCCGCCCAATCCATTCGGTACACGATCCGGAAGCTGGTGATTAAGGACAGCATGTACGCGTTCTCTTGAATTCATAGCATTTCCTCCCAATAATTCATGTTTTGTGTATAAGTCAATCATGCCAAACCATTCCTGTATATTCAATGACATAACCTATGAATTTGTTGACATATCCTACTGCGATTAATATAATGTGTAATAAATTCAGAAAGGAAAAAATATTATGCCGCTGTTATATGGAATTCGCCATGCCTGGCCGGAACAGGCCGGTTTCTGCCTGAACAGGAGAAAAGGATATCCGGGGTATTCCTTTGTACATTTTCTTACGAGTGTGGAAATTGTCATTGGTGGGGTAAGAACTGTGACGCCGAACCATACCTGCATCATTTATGCACCGGGCACTCCGCAGTATTTCATTGCGCGGCAGCCGCTGGTGCATGACTGGTTTCATTTTTCCGAAATGCCGGAGGGACTGCCGGAATGCCTGGACCTTCCGCTGGATACACTTCTTTACCCACGCCAGCCGGAATTGATAACGGCCATTGTGCAGGAGATGGAAAGCGAGTATTTTTCCCGGAAATCAGGAAGCAACCGGCTTATAATGCTGAAAATGACAGAATTATTTATAAAGCTTTCCCGTTCCCTGTCGGATGAGTATACTGCTGTTATTGATACCACCACCTCGGAGGGCTTACGCAGGCTTCGCAGCGAGGTGCTTCTTTCCCTGAATCATCCATGGACTGTGGCGGAGATGGCGGCCCGTATCCCCCTCAGCGAGTCCCGTTTTTATACGGTATACAAATCCTTTTATGGGACATCTCCCATGGAGGATCTCATCCGTGCAAGGATTGATTCGGCAAAAAATGCGCTTTTGTTTACGGACAGGACCATATCCTCCATCGCAGAGTCCCTGGGGTATAATAACCTGACCCATTTTATCCGCCAGTTCCGCAGCTTTACAGGGATGTCCCCATCCGGATACCGCAGAAATAGGGACAATAATTCATAGCCGGGTGAGTGCTGGTTTATGTTTGTGTGGATGGTATCGGTGAAATTGCCGGATATTTACTGTGCTTAGCTGATTCCGGGGAGGATGCGCATATGAAAGAAAATGTGGAATATATCAAGGTTTTTGCTGACTATGAATCGGACGATATGCCCGTTGTTTACCTTTATGAGGTTGATTTGGAGGATGAGCGGCTGGCGCTCAGGGCAATTGAGATTTTTGCGGACAGGAAAGTGAAATGTATAGAGGATTTCTATCGTGATGTTATTGAGATTCTTTCCATACCTTCTGTGGCAGAGCTGAATTCAGGAGAGTGGGGCGGGGGATTTTTTGCATTGGCCATTAGGGAAGAAGAATTTGAGGAGATATGGAATAGCGATAGTTATATGGGCAGATTATCTGCAGAGTAGCTTTTGGCATATTTGGATCACTTTCTGCGGTCTGCGCGCAGGGCAGGAGGTGGACTGATCTGGCCGAATAAAAATGTCTCACTCCGGGAACAGGGAGTGAGGCATTTTTAGAACGGCGGCGGGAAGCGCCTGTTTGTTTGGCTGGTTAGGCCGGTGGATGCAAAGAACTGCCTTTTGGCCGGCTTTGCCATAAGCCCTGACGTTTTCTTTTTTACACCACGGCAGCGCTGGCAAATTATCAAAGCAGCGTCACGTATCCATACCCGTTTCATAAAACGGTTTTACAGCGCCGAACAGGCCGGCATCATTGGCGAGCCTGGCGGGAACGATTTCGGCCAGATGCCGGTACTGGGGCGGAAGCTGGCGGTTTGTATGTTTTTCCAGGAGAGGAATAAGGATGTCGCTTTGCTTTGAAATGCCGCCGCCGATTACCACCCTGTCAGGGTCAAGCATCAGGATATTGTTCGCCAGGATACGGCCCAGCGTTTCGGTCCAGTCCTCCAACAGCCGGAGGCAGCAGGGATCATTGTCCCGGATGCGCTGGATAAAGGCAAAGCCGTCGAGCTGTTCTCCGGTAAGCTCCGAGGCCCTTCTGAGAATTCCCAGGGTGGAATAATTGATTTCCAGGTATTCTTCAGAGGAGGAATAATCACTGTAGCCGATTTCCCCGCTCTGAAAATGGCTGCCCGGATATGGCCTGCCATCCAGAATCAGGGCGCTGCCGATACCGGTTCCCAGGGTGATGCACAGCAGAACACGGCTGCCCTGGCCGCTGCCCAGCCAGTACTCCCCTAAAGCGGCGGCAGTACCGTCGTTCATAATAGATACCTTGAGAGACGGATTATGTTGCCGGAGGAATTCAGGGATATTCACGCCTTTAAGATAAGGCAGATTCTCAACGCCGCCCATACACAGTCCGTCCGATTGGATAAAGCCCGGACAGGACAGCCCTACATTTACGGCGCCGCAGGCAATAGCCTTATCGATAACAGGCAGCAGGTGCTGATAGAATTCATCCAGGTTTTTCAGGCCGGAGGTGGGAAAGAAATCTTTCCCGGTGAGCTTTCCGTCTGCCGTGACATAAGCATATTTGGCGGAGGTACCGCCGATGTCAATGGAAAGTGAAAGGTTTTTCTGCATAGTAATACTCCTCGTTTGTTTTTTATTTTAACAGAAGGAAAATAGTAACAGTTCAATTGCCGGACTGTTACGGTAAAATCCTTCAAAATAACAGCTTTTTAATGTCTTCTTTTTCCAGCAGGGCATAGGGGCTGAACGCAAATACTGTCATCCGTTCAAGCTCCCCTTTCCCATTCTGCTCCCAGTTAATGGGAAGAAGTTTCTCTGTGATTTCCTCATAAATCCGTGTCCCATGTTCTGTTGTCTGCAGCAGGTTCCAGATTAAGCCGCATAGAACACAGATATTATTATAAAAACGCTCATAATCACTGTTCAGTTCAAACATCATACTGCTCAGTTCGGAATATCCGATTGTCAGAAGCGGATAAATCAGCGGCGGATAGACGAGGTTCCATTTTTCCACAAGGGCGCTGTCCCGGAGAAAAGCATCAATTTGCTCCAGCATGCAGGCTGCATGGGCAGGAAGGCTGTCATGCTTTAAGGACGCTATAATTTCAGCCTGCTGCGCTGTTTTTTCGCTGCTGTAGGTGAGCTGTTCCGGCGTAAGGGCAGAAATGATGTACTTCATACTGCGCAGGAAAGGCTGATAATCCTCAATTACCTTCCGGGAAATTTTGCTCCAGATGAATTCCTGGTATTCACTGCGGGTTCCGGAAAGATAGGGCGTCCATATAAAAAGAGGGATGATTCTCTTGTCCAGCTCCGTAAAATCATCGGCGGCAGCCTTCTTTTCCTCATAGGATTCCATGAGCCTCAGGCTGGCGGCAAGGGAATCGCAGTCGATGGGGGCAGGATCATTTTCAAAATAGCGGGCAAGGATATCCACATTCCGCCGCATGGTGTCAATCCGTTTCGTCAGAGTGTCGATTTGCCGGTAGAAATAGTAGGAAGCGGTTCCTGGGAAACGAAGGATGTGGCGGATATCGGAAACGGGAAAATCCAGCCTGCGCAGCCGTGAAATAATAATGAGATTACGCACGTCCTCGTTCGAAAAATCATGATAACCGTTTACCGGATCTTCTTTTGGCATGATCAGTTTCTGTGAGATATAGAATTGGATGGTTCTCCTGGATAATCCGGTTTTTTCAATCACTTCCTTAATTCTCATGGATACTCCTTCCTTTATCAAAAAAAGCTGCCGTCCGGTGCAAACGTTACCGTCCGCCCGGTGCAAAAGCCTTCACCACAGAATATTTCTCCCTGCACATGATCCGGCCCGCTACCGGAAAGTGTACACCAGGTGAACAGTTTTCGAAAGGCATATTGTGGATAAAAATACATTTCATGTGCATATCTTCTGTTAATTATAACAAAATCTGAATAAAAAAACACCATTGACTGTACAGATTATGAATAGTTTACAATATAAGATATAAGAAAAGGAGGACGGAACTTATGTATGAAAAATTATTTTCTCCCATCAGGATCAAAGGGATGGAGCTGAAAAACCGTGTTATCCTGCCCGCAATGGGTACCCGTATGAGCGATCATAAAATGGTGACGGATAAGCTGATCCGATATCATGTTGCCAGGGTGAAGGGCGGAAACGGACTGAATATGGTGGAGGTAGCCAGCGTGGAGCCGTTAAGCTCCCCCAAGCAGTTCCTTTCCATTGCAGAGGATAAGTATATTCCGGGGCTGAAGAAGCTGACGGATGCCATCCATGAAGCGGGGGGCAAGGCGGGGATCCAGCTTTGGCAGGGAAGCATTGCCGTAAGCTTTGATCCGGCCGCAGTGATGTATGTGGCCTCTGACATGCCGGTGTCGGCGGAGCTTACACTGCCCGGTATCAGCGTGGAACAGATCCATTACATAGCGGACTGCTTTGGCAAAGCGGCGGCAAGGGCTGCAGAAGCAGGCTTTGACTGCGTGGAGTTCCACTGCGCGCATAACTATCTGCCCCATTCCTTCCTGTCGGGCGGAATCAACCATCGGACGGACGAATACGGCGGATCCCTGGAAAACAGGGCGCGTTTCCCGCTGGAAGCTATCCGCGCCATCCGCAGTGCGGTCCCTGCAGACATGCCGGTTTTCATGAGAATAGATGCGCATGATGATTATCTTGAAAACGGGCTGACAATAGAAGAAGTGGCGCAGTTCTGTAAATGGGCAAAGGAAGCAGGCGTGGATGTCCTGGATATTTCCAGAGGAAATATAATAACGCCGGCTTTGAAATATGAGGTGCCTTCCCTTGATCTGCCCTGCGGCTTCAATATTGACAATGCGGCATATATCAGGAAAGAAACCGGCATGCTGACAGTTGGCGTCGGCAGAATCAATACGCCGGAGCTGGCGGAGCAGATTCTGGAAGAAGACAAGGTGGATATGGTGGTTGTCGGCCGGGGACAGCTGGCGGATCCTGAATTCTGCAACAAGGCAAAGGCAGGAAGAAGAGAGGACATCATAACCTGTGTAGGCTGTGATCAGGGCTGCTATGACGGTTTTTCCAATTTGGATATGCCTCACATCACCTGCCTGAGAAATCCGGCGGTAGGCCTGGAAGCGGAGATGGCGCCGGTTCCCTGTAAAGATCCGGAGAAGGTGCTTATCGCAGGCGGCGGAATTGCCGGAATGCAGGCGGCGCTTGTATTGAAGGAACGCGGCGCCAGGCCGGTGATTTATGAAAGCAGCGATCATCTTGGCGGACAGTTCCTGCTGGCAGGGGAAGCGCCCCGCAAACAGGAAATGAAGGCGGCCATGCTTTCCATGGCGTCGCAGGTGAAAAGAGCGGGGATTGAGGTGCATCTGAATACGCCGTTAACCCCTGAACTGATCGCAGAGGAAAAGCCGCATACCGTAATCTGCGCAATTGGTTCCTCGCCCATCAGCCTGAGAATTCCGGGCGCAGACGGGGAAAATGTGGTGAACTCCCATCAGGTGCTGGGCGGAAAGGTGAAGGTTTCCGGTGCCGCCGTGGTAATCGGCGGCGGTCTTGTGGGTATGGAAGCGGCGGAATATCTTGCGGAAAGCGGCTGCAAGGTTACCGTCCTGGAAATGCTGCCGGAGGTATGCGCTGATATCGGGCCTGTCCGTAAAATCTGTGTGATGGAAGAAATTGCAAAACGTGGAATTGTAACAGTCACAGATATCACGGTAAACCGGATTGAAAATGGATGCGTGTATGGAATCAGGGATGGAAAAGAAGAGTCTTACCCCTGTGATTATGCGGTGGTCGCGGTTGGTTCCAGAAGTAATGACGCTTCGGCGCTGGAGGAAATCTGCCGCAATGAAGGCATCGCTTTCGTGAAGGTAGGGGATGCGCTGCGTGCCCGCCGTGCGATGAATGCCACCTTTGAAGCGCAGGAAGCGGCTGTTAAATTCGATCAGCCTGAATACCGTGAGGTGATTTCAAAAGCGCCCAAAACCGTTTTTGTAACAGGCGGAACCGGGAAAATGGGGATTGAAACGGTGAAGCAGCTGCTTGCAAGAAAACCGAAATTTGTGGTCCGCATGCTGGCGCGTCCTTCCGCAAAGAATAAAGAGCTTGTGAAAAAAATTGCAGATCCTTATCTGGAAGTAGTCTGGGGAGACATGAAGGATTATGAGACAATTCTGAAATGTGTAACCGGCGCGGATTATGTGCTGCATATCGGCGCCATGGTATCTCCGGCGGCGGATAAATATCCGGAAGAAACGCTGTATACGAATATCGGCTCCACCCTGAATATTATTAAAGCCATTAAGGAACAGCCGGATCCGGACAAGGTGAAATTCGCCTATGTGGGTACGGTGGCCATGACTGGTGACAGGCCGGTGCCTGTGAACTGGGGACGCTGCGGAGATCCCATCAATCCTTCCGCCCATGATTATTATGCGATGTCAAAGGTATTTTCCGAGCTTTCCGTATTTGACAGCGGGCTGAAATACTGGGTTTCCATCCGCCAGACCGGACAATACCCGCCGGATCAGGGAGCGGGCGAGGAGCCGATCCAGCACCATCAGAATCCCAATAACGTGTTGGAATGGAGCACGGCGGTGGAATCCGGCATCTGCATGGCCAATCTCTGCGAGGACTGGGTTCCTGAGGAGTTCTGGAGGAAGGCCTATAATTTAAGCAGCGGCAAGGGCTGGCGTTTTGCCCATTGGGAGCTGATGAATTTCAGCTTCGGTCCTATGGGAATCCGTTACCAGGATGTATTTGACGTGACAAAATGTGCGCTTTACAATTTCCATGGCCACTATTATACGGATTCCGATTTACTGGATGATATTTTACATTTCAGGGTAATCCCGCCGGAAAGCTACCGGGCGGAGGCGACGGCGGAAATGGAAGCGATGATGAAAAATCCCATGATTGCCGCCATGATGCCCAATACCCGGTCCATGAAGGAAAACCTGGAAAAAATCAGCCATAAAGAAATGGGAACCTCCTGGATGCTGGAGAATAATCAGGAAGACTGGATTCATGCATTTTTCGGATCCAGAGAAAAACAGCAGCAGATTAAGAGTGTGGAGGAAGGATATGAATTTTACCATCCTTCCGAGGAGAAGCCGGTTTATATGGATCACGGCTATGATGAGAGCAAGGCGCTGGAAGAGCTGCAGGCTGAGGATATCAGGAAGGCTGCGCAGTTTAGGGGCTGTGAGCTGCTGGATGAAAATATTCCCGATATTTATACGCCTCTGCGGTTCAGATGTTCGGAAGGCCATGAATATAAAATGAGCGTCAACGCCATGCTGCGCGGCGGCCACTGGTGCCCGGAATGCCAGCGGAACACCTGGCACTATGCCGATATGGCCCGTAAGAGCCCGTTCTATGCCCAGGTGTGGACACCGGTGCATGGGATCGGGGATGATTACAGCATACCGATGCGTTTCTCCGCATTTGATATCTGGAATGAGCTGAAGGAGAAGCTTGGTCTGGAATAAGCGGATGTGAAATGGTGGTTTGAGGAACGGTTTCTTTAAGGATGGTTTGTAATACCATAAAGAGGTTGGGACAAATAAGAAGTAAGGCAGTACAAATGGTATTACAGAAATAAAGCCACAGAAATGAAGCTACAAAAATAAATCTGCAGAAATAATTCAGTGGAAATAAAGCTGCAGCAGAGAAGCCCCTTCCTGCCGTCTTTGGCGGGGAGGGGCTTTAAGTGATTTGAAGAAAAAGCTGAAAAGGACGGCGGCCTCACTTTATCCGGCGGGCGGTAATTTTGTTAGAGGCATGCAGATGCCTGGGAACATTGGGGTGCTCGTCTTCAAAAACATACGACCTGAAATCAATAATCTCCCAATCCTCATACAGCTTCCTGATTTCGTCGTCATCTGCCATACCGATAGAAAAAGGTGCAATATCAGGAGAGGGAGGCACCTGGTTCGTAAACAGCTGCATAATATGAAAGCCTCCGACTGCCGTGGCTTTTTTGGATTTCATAATAAAATTGTGCCAGTCATTCTTACTTACAAAATGTAAGGTTCCAAATGACATTATGAGACTGTATTCTTTTACAAAGGAAAAACTGCATAAATTGCCAGTCCATGCATTAATTTCTAAAGAGTGTGCCACTGCCAAACGGCGCAGCTTTTCAATTGCATTTACCGACAAATCGAAAGCATCAATATTCCTAAATCCCTGTTTAGCCAGATACAATGAATTTTTTCCGTCACCACAGCCAACGTCAAGGACTCTTCCCGATTTGTCCAGCAGGTTTTCGATTGCAGTAATGGACTGGTTTGGTTGATTGCCAAATGTAAAAACTGTATCGTCTTTATATGTTTCTTCCCAAAATGGTACTTCCAATTTCGGCCTCCTTATAAATATGACGAACAATATTATAGGGTTACACGGACCAGTTATGGTTTCAGTCTAACGAATGCCGTTATTTTTGTCAAACCGGAAATGTACGGCACAGGAAAGCGTAACAATTGCCCCCATCAACTGGCCCCCGGAATTTTGTATAAAACAGATTGACTTTTATAACTGCAATAATCATAATTACAGTATAGATAGATGAAAAACGGAACAATAGTAAATGAATAAAGTGACTCACAGAAAGGTGAAAAACAGTATGGACAGCAGAAATCATGTAGAAATCAAAGAAGAACTGAAGAAAGCAGCGGCACTGGCTTCGGTTAAATATATCCGCGACGGGATGACGCTCGGCCTGGGCACCGGCTCCACCGCATATTATCTCATACAGGAGGTTGGCGCTATGGTCCGCGCAGGAAGGACTCTGCAGGCGGCCGTAACCTCTGAAGCGACGGAAAAGCTTGCCGTTTCACTGGGGATTCCCATTATCCGTCCGGAAGCCGGGATTAAAGTGGATTTGGCGATAGACGGTGTAGATGAAATCGATGACAGCTTTTGTGCGGTAAAGGGAGGGGGAGGCGCGCTTCTCAGGGAAAAAGTCGTTGCCCGCAGAGCGGAGCAGGTGATCTGGATCATGGATGAAAGCAAACTGGTAAAACGCCTGGGCACATTCCCCTTTCCCGCAGAGGTCCTGCCCTTTGGTTCCGCCTGGGCGGCTGAGGCGGTCAAAGAGCTGGGAGGAACGTCGGTCTGCCGTCAGAGGGACGGAAGGCCGTTTGTAACAGATAACGGCAACTGGATACTGGACATCAGCTTCTCAGAAAATATTGATTTCCTGACAGCGGCGAAAGCGGTCCGCGGAATACCGGGTGTATTGGAAACCGGCCTGTTTGACAAATTCTGCGACCGGATAATCGTCGGTACAAAGGAAGGCGTCCGTGAACGCAGGAACCCATTTAAAACGTCCGGAAATTCTGAAATGCATGGAGCTAAAGCAGAATGAGAAAAAAAGTCGGGTAACCTGTCCGGGTGTCTGCTATACTGAAAACATCTTAAGATTGCAGGAGGGCAGGCCGGTGAACTACTATGAAAGGATACAGAAAGCAATAGATTTTCTGGAGGATAATCTGGAAAATGAAATCAGGGCGGAAGAGGCGGCGAAAGAAGCGTATATGTCGGTTTCGAATTTTTACCGCCTGTTTTTTGCCATTACGGGATTTCAGGCAAAGGAATACCTGATTATGCGCAGAATGTCCCTTGCGGCTTATGATATATGCCAGGGGATGAAGGTGCTGGATGCCGCCGTTAAATATGCATACACCAGCGCCGATGCATTTTCCAGAATCTTTAAAAAAGTCACCGGCTTCTCTCCAAGCGCCTGTTCCCGGGAAAGAGCGGACTACAAGTTTGAAAGGATAAATGTTATGGATAAATATTTTGAAATTCCCGACGAAGAAATGAATGAAAAGTACCCGGATATCAAAATTTTGAAAGAAATGCCACCCATGCGTGTTGCTTATTTCTGTTATTACGGAAAAAATCCGGAGGACGGTGCATTTGCAACTATGAGCCAGTGGGTTTTGCGGGAAAAACTGGACATACGCAGTGGAAATTACCGTATTTTCGGTTATAATGCGCCTGACTGCGACCCTTCGGCGGAAGAATACGGATATGAGGTATGCGTCACGATTCCGGAGGATATGGAAGTGACGGATGAAAAAATAAAAACAAAGCGGCTGAGCGGCGGTCTGTATGCGGTTATCACAATTGAGCGGACAAAAGAGGAGGAACTGGGAGAAGGCATCATGCGCGGCTGGAAGCGTTTCTCAAATTGGCTGGAGGGAAGCAAATATGTATATGGTGACGCCCAGTGGCTGGAAGAGCATCTTGGCTTTGATGACGCATTTGCGCATACGGGCGGCGTGGAATTATACATGCCAGTGCGGCTGAAAAAGGATATCCAGGCGGAGCTTACCAATGAAACTGAGGAATATGTGGAACCTTTTATGACCGCATCCTGCACGGCGACAGGTCCCGGAGCGGAAGCGCGGGCGAGAAAGAAGCTGGCCGCGTGGATGGCAGACAGAGGAATCCTGCCTGGCAGGGAAGAGAACAGGCTCTTCGCCTTTTATAGCTTTGAAAAGCTGGACAGCCCCGGCTTTTTTTACCGCCTGTATATACAGATTCCGTATGAAATGGAAATAAAAGACGGGGAAGGCGTGATAAAAGAGGAATTTCCCGGCGGGCTGTATCTGAAAAGGCTTGTAAAATATGCGCAGAACGGCCGTTCCTGGTTTGATTTCATAAAAAAGATGGAGAATAGTGATCGGTACGGCTTCGGTCCGCAGCCATTCATGGAGGAGTATCTTGTTGATACTGTGGAAATCTGCGGGGAAACTGAGGTTGTCCAGTATATGCCGGTGGTGAAAAAGGATGGGGAGCAGGCTTAGGACTGGCAGGGGGCGGGAAATAACCCCTACAGGAAAATTATGCCGAGATGCTTTTGCAGAAGATTTGCGTTCCATGTTTTTGCCGATGTTGTAACACCACTGTTTCAGCCTGGATTTCAGGCTGCTGCACCGTTGTATCAGCTCTGGAATTTTACCTTGTTGTATTGATTTCGATATATGTTATAATGTTGCTGTGCGCCACTGAACTGTAGTGGCGCATGGAAAGCCGGCTGCGGCTTTGGCACACGAACATAATAACAAATACAGGGAATCCGGTGCGGAATGAAAAAATTAAGGTTTATCCAATCAGGCTATTTTATATTACTCACATCTTTCTTTGTCGTATTTCTTTTTGCGGTTTTTAATATCTTTACCATCAGACATTTCAATCGTCGGATAGAAGAAATTTATAAAAATTCCCTCAATTATTCCAGTAATTACTGGGCGGATCAGTTTTATGTGGCAAATAAAGAACTGACTTCACTGATTAATAAAAACAACAGCACGGATTATAATCTGATCTGTGATTCCTCCGATTCGGATTTCATTGAAGAAAAAAGTTCGGATCTCCAGCGTGATCTGACCAACCTGTCTATTATCAATGAAAACCAGATTGTTTTTTTCGTCTTTATTCCGGACAAGAATATTATGCTTTCTTCAATTTCATATCTGGATTATTTTCAGGAGAAGGAAAATGATGAACTGAAAGAGTATATACTGAACGTTCAGGTCAATAATTCTGCTGACTGGAAGGATATCAAGCTGGGGGGAAAGGATTATTTCCTGCATCTGTATGAGCATAAAGGGGGATTCAGCGGCTGTTACATCAGTTGTGAAAATGTTCTTAATGATATTATGCCTCAGGATCAGGAAAGTAATGTCTATCTTTTGAATATGGACGGCTCTGTTTTTTATAAGGCTGATAAAATCGAGGAGTACAAAAACTGCTTTACTTTCTCACGTGCAATCAGAATGATTAACAAAAAAATCTGTGTGGAAATCCCTTATTTTAATTTTATAAACAGTGGTTCCTATCTTTTTATTATCATAATAATTGCGATAATAGCCTCTTTTTTTCTGATATGGATAGCGCTGTTTCACCAGGACAGATCCGTATTCAGGCCTCTTACAAAGCTGAAAAATGCAATGGAGGAATTCAGCGGCGGAAATACGGAGATCCGATTGCAGGATCACACAACAAACCGGGAGATTACCGTGCTGTACAGGACCTTTAATCATATGGCGGAGCAGATCATCAATCTGAAAATTGATGTGTATAAGACAAGCCTTGAAAAGGAAAAGATATTTAATCAGTTTCTGCGCGTACAGATACAGCCTCATTTTTATACCAATATTTTGAACCTGATTTATACGCTTGCCAGCATAAAGGATTATGTTACAATACAGGAACTTACTAAAAACATGGCGGAGTATTTCAGGTATCTGTTGTCTTTGAAGGAGGATTATGTATATCTGGAAGATGAACTCCAGTGCATCGTACGCTATGCACAGGTGCAGAAAATAAGGTATCAGGATAATTTTCAACTGAGAATTACCTGTAATGCTGATGCCGATGAGGAAAAAATACCGCCGCTTCTGATACAGACTTTCATTGAAAACAGTATCAAGCATAACATCATGCTGGTACAGGATTTGGAAATCTCTCTGCTGATAGAGGAAGAAGGCGGGATGCTGCATATAATTATTAAAGACAATGGACTGGGCTTCCCTGTTGAAATCCTGGACAGGCTGAATGATAATGAGAATATTGAAGAAGACGGAAGGCATATTGGCATCATTAATGTAAAAAACCGTATGCAGGTATTGTATGGCGGGCAGGCCGCTGTATCAATTCGGAATGAGGTGCAGGGGGCTGTGGTTATGATCCGCATTCCCCGGATGAATAAGGATGAAAATACGGAACTATGAATATATTAATTGTTGATGATGAAGTAATCGTAGTAAATCTTTTGAAAAAGCATATTGACTGGCAGGGGCTGGGAATTCATGAGGTTTTCACCGCCTATACGGCTATGGATGCCAGAAGGCTTGTTTCGGGCAACCAAATAGACATTATTATTTGTGATATTGAAATGCCGCAGGAAAATGGACTGATGCTTCTGGCATGGATAAGAGAAAATTTTCCTGATATTGTGAAGATTATACTTACCGGATATCCGGATTTTAAATATGCACAGGATGCTATAAATATTGGCGTTGTGAAATATTTATTAAAGCCGGTAAGCTTTGAGGAGCTGTCGGAAACCATAAGGCTTGCCGCAGAAGAAATCAATAAAAAAAGGAATGAAAGCCTTCAGGGGAATGCGGGACAGAATGTATATGATCCTAAAAGGGAAGAAAAGATTTTTTACACCAATTTGATTACCGGCGATATTCTGCCTTTTACGGAGTTTATTAATAAAGCGGCTGAGGTAGGAGGACTGGCAAGAGAATCCCTGGAGCCAAAGGGGCTGGTGTATATACGGCTGACAGGAACCCAGGTGCAGGTAAAAAATAACAGCATCCTGCTGTTTGCGTTGAGTAATATTGCAGAAGAGCTTTTTGCTGATATCACGGAGATACATCTTTGGGACAATATCTTCTGGATTATTAAAACTGATAATGACAGGAAGCAAATCCATGATATGTGTGAGCTGTTTATATCCAAGCTCAAAGGAAGGTTCCAGGGGGAGATATTTGCCTATTTTATCAGACGCGTCAGCCTGGAAACCCTATCCGAACGCTCCATGGATTTAAGGTATGCCGCCATGCAGTACCGGAATATGGGGCAGTTCATTTATGATGTGGATAAGCTGATTGATGCATCTATGGACAGGGAGCATTCTCCTGCAGTCCAGGGCGGTGACTGCCCCACATCGGCATGGGCGGTTGTTGAATCGGTTAAGAATTATATTCACGGGCATTATATGGAGGATTTAAGCAGGCAGGATATTGAGGCTGCCGTCCATTTGAATGGGGATTACCTGAACCGTATATTTAAAAAGGCCACGGGTTATTCCCTGGTACAGTACATTCAGTACTACAGGATTTTGGTTTCCAAACGTCTTTTGGCGGAAAAGACATGTACAATAACAGAAGCGGGAACAAAAGTTGGTTTTGATACCCCCTCTTATTTTACCAAGGTATTTAAAAAATGGACGGATATGACTCCGTACGAATACTATAATCGCTCGGAAGGCAGATAATATAAAAGTCTAAAACGTTCTATTCATTGGTCGGTTTTGTTGTTGAGACAAAACCGACTTTTTACTACACTTTAATCAACACAGAAAAATGTGCTTACAAATTTAAGAGCGGGATAAACTATATGTTCAAACGGAGTTTGTTCCGTGGAAAAGAAAAAGGAGGGTATTATGTTACGAAAAAAAATCAGTGTGTTATTAGCAGTGGCAATGGCGGCTGGCTTGGCGGCCGGCTGTGGTTCTTCAGGCGGCAGTACGGTGGAGAGCAGTGTAAATGAATCTTCGGCGGGTACGCAGGCGGAGTCTGTACAGGAAAGTAATGCCGGGCAGGAAAGCGCAGATGGAGAAAAGGAGCTTTCAGCGCAGGAGCCATATACGGTGAGAATTGTAGCAGACGGATATGGATCAGAGGAGGCCTGTGCGGAGATTTCCGCTGCTGTTTCTGAAATCACAAAGGCAAAATTCAATACGGAGGTTGAAATTGTACGTTATGATTTTTCAACCTATGTGGATAAAGTACAGACAGAACTGGCATCCGGAGAAAAGATTGATTTGCTCGGCGGCGTATCGCAGCTTCCTATTCCGAGTGCGGCGAGCCAGGGGCAGGTAATTGCGCTGAATGAACTTTTGGAGTCTGACGGCCAGGATATTCTTGCCGATATCAGTAAAGAAGATTTAGCTTCCACATCTATAGACGGTCAGGTTTATGCAATCCGTAACAACAAAGAATTGGGATTGGGACTGGGATTTGCATGTAATACCGAAATGCTGGAATCTCTCGGTGTTGATTACAGCAATATCATGACGGAAGCTGATATGGAACCGATTCTTCAAGCGGCAAAAGAAAAGTATCCGGATGTATATCCTCTGGCCTCCGACAGCGGCGCAATGGGGGACTATATGCTTGCGATTGACTGGTTGGGAAGGGATTTCGGCGTACTTACGGATTCCTTCAGCGATGACACCACGGTGAAAAATTTCTATACCTCCGACGAATACTATGAATTATGCAAACGAAGATATGAATGGTCCCAGAATGGATTGATTATGCCTGATGCCAGCATCAATACGGAGCAGGTAAGCAGCCTTATGGGTGCGGGAAAGGCCTTCAGCGCAACAACGGAAACCAAACCCGGCATTGAATCACAGTGGGAAAGAAATACGGGAATTGATGTGACCATTATCAATATTGTCCCCTATTATACGACAACCAGCAATCTCAATAACTACTGGTATATCCCTTATACCAGCGAACAGCCCGAGAGGGCCATGCAGGTTCTTAACGAAATGTATTCCAATCCCGATGTGGCAAACCTGCTTATTTATGGCATCGAAGGAAAATATTATGAGTTTGTTGATAAAGAGAAAGGGCTTATCGATTATCCGGAAGGCGTTACCGCCGATGATCTGGGCTGGACAGTTGCCGCATGGCATTTTCCCAATGAACTGATTGCCCATAAGTGGGTTACGGATGGTCCTGATATCTGGAGTGATACAATCCAGTTTAATAAGGACTGCCATCCCTCTATTGCAAAAGGCTTTGTATGGGACAGCACGGACGTAACCAATGAAGTGGTGGCCTGCACCACTGTTCTCAATAAATATAAAAAGGGACTGGAAACAGGGGATGTGGATCCGGATTCCGTATGGGATCAGATGAAAGCTGAATTTGAGGAAGCGGGTATCGAAAAGATTCTCACCGAAAAACAAAAACAGCTGGATAACTGGTTAGCTGATAATAAGTAATTTTACTTTTTAAATACTCCGGCCTTATGGCGGGCTGCAGGCTGCGGCGCTCCTGAGGCCGGAAAAGCAGTACTAAAATTCTCTGTAACACATAAAGCGGGGCATATATGAAAAAGAAAAAAAGACGGTTGCATTTGAATTGGGCTCTATACCTTATGCTGATTCCGGGATTTATATATTTGCTGTTCAATAATTACATACCTATGACATTTACTGTGATAGCTTTTAAAAAGTATAATTTTCAGAAAGGTATCTGGGGAAGTGAATTTATCGGATTTGATAATTTTAAATCCCTGTTTTCCACGAGGGATTCCTGGATTATACTGCGCAATACGGTGGGGTACAATCTTATTTTTATAGCGATAGGCCTTTTTGTGGGACTTGCGATAGCAATTCTTCTGGATGAACTGAATTCTAAAAGAGGGAAGCGCGCCTTTCAGATGACATATCTTATTCCCTATATGATATCCATTACGGTTGTCAGCTATATTGTATACGCTCTGTTAAGTACAGATACCGGGTTTATTAACAATAGTGTTTTGGAACCTATGGGAAAGAAAGGCGTTTCCTGGTATGCACAGCCGGCGTTCTGGCCTTTTATATTGGTTGCTGTGAATCAGTGGAAATGGCTTGGCTATAATTCCATTATTTATTATTCCTCAGTTATCAGCATTGATTCCAGCTATTATGAAGCGGCAACAATAGACGGCGCCACAAGATTCCAGCGGATTATGTACATTACCATTCCGATAATCCGTTCCACTATCATTACGATGACCCTGCTCCAGCTGGGCAGTATCTTCCGATCGGATTTTGGCCTGTTTTATCAGGTACCCATGGACAGCAGCGCTTTGATGAATGTAACGAACACGATTGATACTTATGTTTACCGGGGAATCAAGAGTGTGGGTACTTTGGGGATGTCGTCGGCAGCAGGGCTGTACCAGTCTGTGGTCGGTTTTGTATTGATTCTGGCGGCAAACGGTATCGTCAGAAAAATTGACAGAGACAGCGCCATATTTTAAATAGCAGAAAGCGCCTGCAATCTGTGCGGAGAGGTTATCATGGTAAAAAGAGATAAAGTTTTTCAGACAATAGATCATATTATTTTGTTTTTAGTGTCATTGTTTTGTGTTCTGCCGCTGATTCTGCTTTTTTCATCTTCCTTCAGCAACGAAACGGCGATACTTCATGAGGGCTATCATATACTGCCCAGGCAATTTGATTTAACGGCATATAAGTATATCGTCAATGGCTCCAGCGGCATTTTGAGATCCTATGGCATATCAGCCCTGGTTACGATTGCGGGGACATTGGGAAATCTGGTGCTTACAATACTGTATGCCTATCCGATTTCCAGAAAGGATTTAAGGGGGCAGGCATTTTTTTCCTTTTTCCTGTTTTTTACAATTCTGTTTAACGGGGGCCTGATTCCTACCTATATGATGTGGACCAATACATTCCATATCAAAAATTCTTACCTTGCATATATTCTTCCGAACCTGCTGGTAAACGGATTTTATGTCATTATGGCCAGGAATTACTTCGCCTCTAATATTCCCGTGGCGCTGCTGGAGTCGGCCAAAATGGACGGGGCAGGGGAATTCAGAATACTGCGCAGTATCGTACTGCCCATGTCCAAGCCAATCCTGGCTACCCTGGGGCTGTTTGTGTCCCTGAATTACTGGAATGACTGGCAGAACGGTCTGTATTATATCAGCAATGATAAAATGTACACGATTCAGGTGCTTTTGAACAGAATGCTTTTGGATACGCTGTATATGCAGCAGGGACTGGCGAAAAACATCAGCAGCAGTATCGGCGCTTCTCTGCCGACGGCAACGTTAAAAATGGCAATCGCGGTTCTGGGAGCGATTCCGGTGTTGATTATTTTTCCGTTCATTTCCAAATATCTCTCAGGAGGTATTGTGGTGGGAGCGGTAAAAGGATAACTTAAAAAGGAGTGTAATATGTTATTTGAAAATTTTAAGCAGGGGCTTAATCTGGGAGGCTTCCTGTCACAATATGAGCTTATCGCAGACGCGGGTTCCAAAGAAGCTTTGCAGCAGCATTTTGAAACATTTATTACGGAGGATAATATAAAACAGATTGCGTCCTGGGGTTTTGACCATGTTCGGATTCCGGTGGACGGATGGCTGTTTCTGGATAAAGAAAAGAAAATTCTCAGGGAAAAGCCGCTGGAGTATCTGGATCGTTGTATTGGCTGGTGTGCCGATTACGGCCTGCATGCTGTAATTGACCTGCATAATATTGAAGGGCATGTTTATGGACAGATGGAGATACCTACGCCCCTGATGACGGATGAGGCGCTTCGTGATGATTTCTGCCTGTTCTGGGCGAGAATGGCAGAGCATTTTAAAGGATATAAAGGGACTCTGCTTTTGTTTGAATTATTCAATGAGATTGCGGACTCCACCGGATATATGTGGAACCGGCTGTACAAAAGGGCGATCAAGGAGATACATAAGGAGGATCCCGGCCGGTGGGTTCTGGCAGGGACAAACAATGTAAACAGCGTGGGGTATCTTGACCGGCTGGATTTAGTGGAAGACCCTTATGTATTTTATAATTTCCATTATTATGAACCGAATGCTTTTACACATCAGAAGGCGCATTTTTCAGAGGAATTCTGCGCATACAGGCATACGTTGACCTATCCGGGAGATATGACGGATTATATTGCCTTTCTAAAAGCAAACGACAAGTTCAGGAAGGAACATCCCCTGATGTCGGAAGAAACGGACTGCAACGATAAAAGCCTTATGCTGTCCCTTCTTTCTTATGCGAAAGACTTTATGCAGTATTCCGGTTGTGAGCTTTACTGCGGGGAATTTGGAGTCATTGACTCCGCGCCTGCCACAGAAGCTGTAAAATGGATCCGTGATTTTATCACTATCTGTGACGGACTGAAAATAGGGCATGCTATGTGGAATTACAAATGTCTTGATTTTGAATTGGTAGATATCAATAATCAGATAGTAAGGCCGGAGATCCTGGATTTGCTGAAAGAACTGAATCAATAAATAAGAGACCCTTTCATCTGAAGGAGAACAGGTGAAAGGGTTTTCTGTATTGGCGGTGGTATTTGCAGTTTTGTAAAACATTATAGCGTAAAAAGCGGGTAAGATAAAATATACTGTACTATACGAAGAATGGAATCAGGCAGTGAAGTATAATGATTCGTTTGACTTTTGTACGGTGGACCGTTAGAATTTAAAGATAACACGACCTGCCCACTGGCGAACAGTCTGCCGGTTGCGGCCTGACGCCTTTCTCTAAGCGCCGTAAAAGGCTGCAGTTTGGCTGCTATAGGGAGTATGACATTTATGGCGGAGTTTAAGGAATGAATCGGCAGATGATTATAGGTGACAGGATTAAATTAAAGAGGAAAGATAAATGAGGATATCCGTAGTTAATTTTAAATCACAAAAAGATGTCATCAAAAATATAGCTCTTATGAAGGATTATATTGAAAAAGCAGTTGACAGCGGGACTGACTTTGTTGTTTTTCCGGAGTTGTGTATAACCGGATATTATTATTTTTTAAGTGATCCTAAAATGATAAACGAAGAACTTGTTGCTCAGGCAGTGAGTATGTGTCAGAAAATATCCTGCAAACAGCATATCTATATATGTTTTGGTGCGCCATATTATGAGGCTGATCTTATTTATAATGCAGCGTTTATTACATGTCCGGATAATACAGTGAAGATTTACAAAAAAATTCATATTTGTGGATATGAGCATCAGATTTTCTCTAAAGGGCGTAAGCCGCTTATTCTTAATACGGAATATGGGAAAATAGGCTTTGGAATATGCTATGACACGATTCGTTACCCTGAGCTGATTCGCTATTACTGTTATAAAGGAGTTAATTTATATGTAAATTTATCGGCGGTTACGGAGGATGCGCAGTGCGATGCATGCTATTTAAAACGCGTGATAGAGTATCATGTTTTAAGCAACGGTATTTATATTGCGAGTTCCAATGTCTGCGGGATACAAAACGGTGATAAATTTTCCGGTGGAAGCTGTGTTGCGGGACCTGTGCGAAAAACGGAAAAACCGATACATTATTATTGTAATGAAGAATTATCCCAGGAGCCGGGAATTTTTACAGCTGAAATAAAACCGGAGGAAAATTTAAGAATGATTTTTGATGGGAACCGTTTCAGCCCGATTCCTGATTTTGATATGAATTTGTATTACTCATGGTATCAGGAGCGGTAATTATGCCTGTGCAGCTGCAGCCTGGGACATGCAATGAATTTTGCAGAAGCGTTTCTGGACAGAAAATTAAACGGCCGCGTCCTCACTTCCGCTTTAAAAAGCGATATGGTATGTACCTATGAAGTCAACCTGCCGGATGACATTATGGAAAATTATGTGAAGGAATGCCCCGGGAATTAATTCCTTCCTATGGAAAGGAAAGCTTATGGAAATCACAATGAAAAAATACACGCCGGTGGACTACGATTTTGTTTATCAGCTGAAGAAAGTATGCTATTATCCCTATGTTTCTGAGATCTGGGGCTGGGATGAAGAAAAGCAGACAGACTATTTCAATGCCTTCATGGAAAATGCAAAGGAAAATATGAACATAATTTATTCCCGGGGAAAACGGATCGGCATGATAAACTGGAGTGTGGACGGAGATACCTGTGAACTGGAAAATATCTGTATTCTTCCGGAATACCGGAATCAGGGTATTGGCTCCCGTTTACTGGCAGAAACAATTGAAAGCAGCGGATTTTCCAAAGTCAGGCTTCAGGCATTTAAAAAGAATCCTGTTATCCATCTATATCATCGGCTGGGTTTTTCTATTGTTGAAGAAACGGAAAATCATTACAGGATGCTTCTGGAAAAATGAGCTGCAAACAGCCTGATAGTTTTTTCATACAGTTCGCCCAGACCCGGCAGCCAGGTAAGCTGCCGGAAGTTGGTTTTATCGGAAAGTAAGGGACAGCACGGTTTCAAAGGAATAAGGTTTCCCGGCAAGGACTTCAGTCCAGTATAAAATCCGACAGGTTTTCCGGTCCGTTCAGGACTTCGCGGCTGATGAAAAGTAATCGATCCTCCGTCGTGGAAAAGGACCAGCGGACCAGGGCTATTTGATCATTTTCTATTTCCAGGCATGTGATGCTGTACGGATGTACACAACTGCCGTCATTGAAATATGGGCAGGAACCCGGATTCGGGAATACCGGCCGGTGGGTATGGCCGGCTATGACAATTCGGTTAGTTTCCCTGGAATAGGCACACAGTTTTTTCTCTATCTTTTCCACCAGTTTTACGGATCGGCCGGAGCCTGTGGGAGCGCGGAAGCCAATTGTTTCCAGCGGTTTCCAGACATATCTCACCAGAAACCGGCCAAGGGGCCAAAGCTCATCGTTGAGCAGACTTCCCTGGTGTCCGTGGATTAGGAGAATGCGCTGTAGCGTATCTTTATTTTCGAGGATAATTCCTTCTGTAATTTTCAAATCCTTATAAAAATAATCTTCCGGTTCTGTGACATCGCAGGAATAATTTGTACAGTTTGATGTGGAAAAATTTTTCCTTTTTTTTACGATATCATGGTTACCGTATATCATGTAAAGCCGGTTATCCTGATAAAAGCGGTTCATGAGCCGGAAAATATGGCTGTAGGTTCTGATAATTGTGTGGATGCATCTGTTTTCCCAGAGTTCATCACCATCGCCAAGTTCGATATAGGTAAAGCCATTCTTGTAGTAATATTCCAGGGCGCCTTGAAAAATCGGGCTGTTCGGAAGAAAATTATCGGCTCCGTTTCCCTGGCCCCGATGACAGTCGCTCATAATTACGATGCGGGAGTTTTTATCATAGGGAAGAACGGGAGCGGAGGTGTAGACTTTATTCAGTTTATCGGCAAGCGAAGGCATCAGCGGCACATCCCTTTTTCAGTATTTTTTTCCTCACATTCACATGCTGTGCTGTTTGTGCATGGACAGCAGGGATTCTGCGGCTTCTGGCAGTTACAGGGAGTACAGATCCTGTTGGGAAGCCGTTTTGTATGAGTGGCAGGAGAGCAGGGGCAGGGTTTGGGGCAAGGTTTCGGGCAGGGTTTCGGACAGGGCTTAGGGCAAGGGCAGGGCTTAGGGCAAGGGCAAGGCTTGGGACAAGGACAGGGTTCAGGGCCGGGACAAGGACTGGGACCTGGCTCCGGACCTGGGTCGGGGTTGTGACCCTTGTGAATAAGGTCAATCAGCCAGTCAAAAGCTTCATAGAAGGATCTCGCATACAGGGAATGCATACAGAATTCATACAGTTCGGGCATGGCTGTCTTAAGATATTCAAGTTTATCGAGAGTTTCCGTATATTTTCCGGTCACCTGCCTGTAAAGGCCGCAGTTGATGGAGTTTGTATTCTGCACCAGAATTCCCTGAGGCGTACTGTTGGAAAGAGGCTGGGGACTGTGGGGCGTTGTGTAATGGATGGTAACCGTATTTGAATGAACACTGTATTCTTTTTTGCGGTAACCGATATCCACCAGGCCATTTACAAAAGCGTCCCGCATGGTTCTGTTTGGAAATTTGATTTTGGCATCCATGGTGAGAGTATCAAGGTGGGAAAATTCTCCCAGCTTAAACCCGGTAAGCCACCAGTGAATCCCGCTGCGTTTGAAAAGAACCTTTCCGTTTTTGCGGAGGACAAAGCTCATATCCAGACGTTCATCGTCCGAGGCGCAGTCGTAATAGGTTCCGGTGAACTGCTTCGTCTTAATATCATCGGAAGCGGTATTGTAAATGCCGATTTCAGCGCCGGTTGTTATTCCGTACTGGCCTTTCCATAATTCTATCATCCATCGTTTCCCGTTGTACGTAAAACAGACGGGCTCACAGTGCATAACCATGTTAAAATCGGCGGAGCCTTCGTCATACAGCCGGCAATATCCCATTTCACGCTGCCAGCAGTCCATGACGGAGTAGAACAAATCATTTTTCAGATCATAAGCAAAGCCTGCATCTTTCAAATCCTGGTTCAGCTGCTGCTGCTGTCCGGTTTTATCTTTGGAAGGTTTGAATTTCCTGGTGCGTATTTTCCATATGCATATAAACAAAATGAAACCAAGTATCAAAATGCATGCTACGCATAAAAGTATGGTTCCTAACATTGGATTCGTGCCCCCTTTTATAAGGCTTAGTATTGTTTATGTTATTTTATGCGTATTACGACAAAAGTTTACAAAGTTTTTATTTTTATGCCGGGAGCTGCATTTGGGAACAAATGATTATAATGGGATTCGGCATTGAGAAAAATGAGGATTTATCTATAATTGAGATAGGAAGGGTGTTCAAAGCATAAATCGGAAGTTAAGCATGGACGGCCTTTTTATAAAAGAAACAAATAAAAAAGCGGGGCAAAGGAGAAGGAAAATATGGAAGCAGAAAACAGACTGACGCAGTGGGTGAAAGAAAAAATTGAAAAAGAATACCGGGAGGACATTGCTCTCCTTATAGGAGTAACAGGACATGCCACAAACGGCGACGGTCATGGAGAGTGTTTTGACTATTATGTGCCTGTCAATGAACGGGGAAACGAATTGGCGCAGACCTTTATTATTGACGGAGTTGGGCATGATTTGTACCCGCGTTCCTGGGAAAGAACGGAAAGGACGGCAAATCTGGAGGAATTCCCGACACTGTGCCTTGCGGCCTCAGAAATCCTGTATGCAAGGACCCGGGAGGAGGAGGAACGTTTTCTTTCTTTGAAAAACAGATTGTTTGAAAACCTGAGGAATCCAGGTTTGATGTATCAGAGAGCTCTGGAACGGGTGGATATGGCCATGGACATTTACCGTACGCTTCTGTTTGAAGAAAAGCTATGCAAATGCCGGATGGCAGCAGGATATATCCAGAGCCTCCTTACGCAGGCGGCCGCGTTTATGAACCAAACTTTTGCGGACTGCGGTATTTTTTCGGAAAAACAGGCGGAGCAGGGCAGCGCGGAAAGCAGAATGTATCACTGTCCCGAACTGAAAGAGGTTCCTGAAAAATTTTATGATTATTCAAAGCAGCTTCTTCGGGCGGATACGATTGAAGAAATCAGGGAGCTGATTTATCTTCTGATACAGTCTGCCCGGAGCTTCCTGCAGCAGCGCAGGCCGGCTGAAATGAAAAAAGAGAAAAAAGACGGTTATGAACAGCTGTCAGGCTGGTATGAGGAAATGAGCCTTACCTGGAGAAGAATCCGCTATTTTTGCCAGCAGAACATGCCGGAGGAAGCTTTTCATGACTGCGTCTATCTGCAGACCGAGCTGGTTGTGGCTGCGGAGGAATTTGGCTTTGAGGAAATGGATCTTTTAGGCTTTTTTGACCCTGACTGCCTGGAAAAAGTGAGCAGGCAAAGCTGTGAGCTGGAAAAAGCGGTGAGAGCGATTATAATAGAGCGTGGAGGAAAAATAAACGAGTACCCTTCCCTGGAGGATTTCCTTTCACGGAACTAAAGGGAAGAAGCCGCGCGAAACAAAATCTCGTAAAGCGGTTTTAGAAAGGAAGGGGAGTGAAATGAAATATCGGAATGCCTCTGAAATTTTTCCGGACGAACTGCTTCGGGAAATACAAAAATATTCCTCCGGTGAACTGGTTTATATTCCGGAAAAGGAAGAGAAAAAAGGATGGGGCGCCGTATCCGGGGCCAGGGTATATTATGAGCAGCGCAATGAAGAGATCCGGCGCAGGTTTTATGTGGAAAAGCAGAAAATGCAGGAATTGGCCGAGGAGTATGGGCTGTCGGTTGAGACGGTGCGGAAAATATTATACAGATGAGAATTATTTTTATGGTGATGTTTTCTGCAGGCAGGGAGGTGAAGACATGAAGTGGGTATTTTCAGAGGACAGTACGCCGGCGGTTATAACGGCGGAAAAGCATGTGAGGAGCAGTCATGGCAGCCGGGATATAAGAGAACTGCCGGAAACCTGTGTAATATTTGAGCTTGGAATCGGGCTGCGGTTCCTGAAAGAAAATTTTGACACGGTCATTCTTTGTGACAGGCTTCCCTGTTTTCTGGACAATCCGGAGTGTATTGAGGTAAAAGGGCATCCGGACGTCTGCTTTACCAAAGGCGGATATGGCTGCCCGGCGGCTGTTGATACGCTGGAAACGGTCAGGGCACTTGGCGTGAAACGGATCCTTGTGGTCGGTATGTGCGGCGGGTTCGGTAAAGAAATCCAGGTTGGTGATGTGGTGGTGCCGGAAAGCATTTTGTGTGAGGAAGGCACCTCGCATCATTATTTTGAAACGGTGGAATTTGTCAGGCCGGAGGAAGATTTTTTTAATCAGGTAAGAGAATATTTTCAGGGAAAATTCCATACGGTTGTGAATTCTACCGTTACGACGGATTCCTTTTATCGCCAGACCTTTGCCAAGGAAGCGTATTGGCGGGAAAAGGGATGCGTGGGCGTGGATATGGAAGCGTCTGCACTTTTATCCGTAAGCAGGTATTATTCCATGACTGCGGCAGCAGTTCTGCTGTGTTCGGATAAACATCCGCTTTCAGAGACGGAAAGCGGATGGAAGTGGGGAACTGAGGATTTCAACAGGATCCGGGAAGCGTATGTCAGAGCGGCTATTATGTTTGCATTAGGAATATGATGAGATGAAAAAGCTTTTGATTGGTACAAAAACGGAAATTGTCCGGTTGCTTTGGGGATTACGGTAATTGACGGTTATTTATATGATATAAAGCTGGTAAATTATGAAGATGAGCTGGAAAGAAGCTATGACTCAACCGCTTTATGGGATTTGTCCTATGCTGATATTCTTTATGATCCTGAAGGAAAAATTGCAGAATTTAAATCCAGGAAGCTGGCTTGTACGGTTGATATAGACAGTGCCGGGGGATTGCTTTGGGAAGCATATTTGAATTAAAGACTGGCAGGTGATATCTGGATATACAGGCAGGATACGATGCAGGGGCATTATGTTTATAATAATGCGATAAAACCGCTGGTTAGTGCGCTTTTTATTGTAAACAGGGAATATATACCTCATGATAAATGGCTGATTCACATGAGCAGAAGCCTGGCCTGGAAACCGGACAGCTGGGAGAAGGATTTGCAGGGCGCATTAAATACCGGAGATTTTTCAGCCCAAAGCCTTCAGGAAAGGCAGATGTGTATCGACAGGCTATGGAACGGTATGAATGACAGGCTTGGTGAAATGACAGGAACAGATGACCGGCTGAATTTTGTACGGAAGGCTGGTTATGAGTCTTTAAAAAAGCTGATTGAAAAGGAAGAATATACATTGCAGGAGTGGGCGGCAATGGAGGGGCTGGAGGCTCTTAATTATGAACCGCTTCATTCTGTTTTTCACAGAGAAGGGGATAGAATTTTGCTTGATAAAGAACGTTTGCTTTCGATTAGGCCGGAGGATATGTATGTGTGGTTTTATGAGATAGTTGATGCGGGCAGGAAGGGCGTTGCGGCGGAATAGAAGAGGGAAGAGTAATTTAAGCTCAGGCTGGGGAGGACAGACAAGGGAAGGATTTAGAGATGAAGAAAAGGGGACTTTTTTAGGACGGGAGTATGATTTTAGTTGGTGCGAACCGTAAGTTCCCATGGATTTGCCGGGGGATTCGCACCTGTTTTTGGGGAGAAATGGATGAAATATAGTGTGGAGATGATTATTTGGTGGAAATAATCGTGGGGTGGTTGTATAATAAATATAGATTTTGCAGGGGAAGGAATTTGGTTTTTGGAAGGATTTGCTGTCGAGGTCTTTGCGACCTCGTGGATTGA